>JAJYDD010000057.1 GCA_021777795.1 Pseudomonadota bacterium
TTTTATGGCGATTGCGGCGAATCGCGATGGCGCGTTAAGAGGCCGCGCGTGACCTCCCCCGAGCGCGCCCTCGCCCTTCTGCTGCCGACCGCCATCGCCCTCTACGCCAGCTTCCAGGGCGTGCAGGCGATCCTTGTGCCCGACCGCGTCGAGGCGATCGACGCCGCCGCCAAGGTCGCCGACATGGGCTGGCTGACGGTGATCTGCGCGGGAACCGGCGTCGCCGGCCTCATCGTCATCGGCGCGGCCTCGGACGCGACCAGCAGCCGCTTCGGCCGCCGGGCGCCGTGGCTCGCCGGCATGGCGGGGCTGTCGCTGATCCTTGCGGCGTTGCTGTCGCAGCAACGTTCGATCGGCGGCGTCGCCGTGTTCTATGGCGGCCTGTGGTTCACGCTGAACGGCTTCCAGGCGGCATTGCTGGCGGTCGCGCCGGACCGCGTGCCCGCCCACCTCAGCCGCCGCGCGTCTTCGCTGTTCGCCGTCGTCGGGCCGATCGGCGGGCTCGTCGGCGTCAATGTCGCCGCCTATCTGCGGCCCGGCCTCGGCTATTTCGCGCTGTTCGCCTATCTGGCGGCGACGACTTGCCTGTTTCTGGTCTTCGCGCGCGAGGCGCCGTTCGCCGCCGCCAAGCCCGTGCGCATGGCAGGGCGCTTGCGCCTCCAGGCGTTGACGAGCTTTCGCTCGCGCGATTTCGCCTTGGCTTTCGTTTTTCGCCTGCTGATGTTCGCCGCGCAATTCGCGATCAACAACTATCTGCTCTATGCGCTGCGCGATTACATCGGCGCCGCCGCCCTGCCCGGCCACGATGCGCGCGCCGCCGCCGGCCTCTTCAACGCGGTGCGCACGGTCGCGACGCTGGCGGCGATCTTCGCCGGCCATCATCTGACCGCGCGCACCTCTCGCCGGCGTGTCTTCGCGCAGGCCTATGCGGCGATCATGGCGCTGGCGATGCTGGCGCCGGTGGTGTCGGCGACCTGGGCCGGCATGCTGGTCTTCGCCGTCCTTGGCGGCGGCGCGATGGGTCTTTACGCCGTCATCGACCTCACCTTGATGACGCGGGTTCTGCCCCATCCGCTGACCGCCGGCCGCGATCTCGCGCTGTTGGTGATGGCGGCGGCGGCGGCGCAATTCATAGCGCCGACGCTGGCGAGCCACGTAATCGGCGCCTTCGGCTATCCCGCGCTGTTTCTCGTCAGCGCGACGATCACGGTGGGGGCCGGCTGGGTGGTCCGGCTGTTGCGCGGGGTCGAATGAGGCTCAATGCGCCTCGTCCCAATTGTCGGCGGCGCGCGCGTCCACGAGCAGCGGCACGTCGAGGCTGAGCGCCGGCCCCGGGGCCTGCGACATCACTTTCGTCACCAGCGCAAGGGTGGCCTCGATCTCCTCGTCCGGCGCCTCGAACACCAACTCGTCGTGCACCTGCAACAACATGCGCGCGCTCAGCCTCGCCTTCTCCAGTTCGGCGTCCATCCGCACCATCGCCCGCCGGATGATGTCGGCGGCCGAGCCCTGGATCGGCGCGTTGATCGCGGCGCGTTCGTTGAAGGCGCGTTCGCTCGGGTTGGAAGCGTTGATGCGCGGGAAATGGCACTTGCGGCCGAAGACGGTCGTCACGAAGCCATCTTCGCGCGCGCGCTTCTTGGTCGCCTCCATATAGTCGCGGATGCCGGGGAAACGCTCGAAATATTTGCGGATATAGGCGCCCGCCTCCTCGCGCGGAATGCCAAGCTGGTTGGCGAGGCCGAAGGCCGAGATGCCGTAAATGATGCCGAAATTGATCGCCTTGGCCCGCCGCCGCACTTCGCTCGGCATGCCGGCGATCGGCACGCCGAACATCTCGGACGCCGTCATCGCGTGAATGTCGAGCCCGTCGGCGAACGCCTTTTTCAGCGAGGCGAGGTCGGCGATATGGGCGAGCAGCCGCAATTCGATCTGGCTGTAATCGGCCGAGATCAGCTTGGCGCCCGGCCCGGCGACGAACGCGCGCCGGATGCGCCGGCCCTCCTCGTTGCGCACGGGGATGTTCTGCAAATTCGGCTCGGAGGAGGACAGCCGCCCCGTCGTCGTGGCGGCCATCGCGAAGCTCGTATGCACGCGATGCGTGGTCGGGTTCACGTAGGTCGGCAGCGCGTCGGTATAGGTCGATTTGAGCTTGGAGAGCTGGCGCCAGTCGAGGATCCTGCGCGGCAGTTCGTGCCCCTCCTCGGCGAGGTCTTCGAGCACGCTGGCGTTGGTGGACCAGGCGCCGGTAGGCGTCTTTTTGCCGCCTGGCAGGCCCATCCGGCCGAACAGCACGTCGCTGATCTGCTTGGGCGAGCCGAGATTGAGCGGCGCGCCGACGAGAGTTTGAATCTCGGCCTCGATGCGCGCCATGCCCTGCGCGAATTCGCCCGATAGGCGCGAGAGAATGTTGCGGTCGATGGAGACGCCGCGCCCTTCCATGCGCGCCAGCGGAACAACCAGAGGCCGCTCCAGCGTCTCATAGACCGTCGTCATGCCCTCGGCGACGAGGCGCGGCTTCAAGACCCGCCACAGGCGCAAGGTCACGTCGGCGTCCTCGGCGGCGTAGGCGGTCGCCTTGTCGATGGGGGCGCGCGCGAAGCCGATGAAATTGCGGCCCGAGCCCGCCACTTCGGCGAACTTGATCGGCTTGTGGCCGAGCCAGCGCTCGCTCAAGCCGTCCATGCCGTGGCCTTCGTTGTTGACCCCAGAATCGAGCGCGTAGGACATCAGCATCGTATCGTCGAACGGAGCGACCTCGATTCCGCGTTGTTTGAACACATGCCAATCGAACTTAACGTTCTGCCCGACTTTCAGCACGTGCCGGGCTTCCAGCAGCGGCGTCAGCCGGGCGATGACGTCGGCCTCCTCCAACTGATCCGGTAATCGTCCGTCGCCGAACAGGCCCTCGCCCTGCACGTGGTTGATCGGGATGTAGCAGGCTTCCCCCGGCGCCAACGCCAGCGAGGCGCCGACGAGATCGGCGCGCATCGGATCGAGCGACGAGGTCTCGGTGTCGAAGGCGACGACGCCGGCTGCGAAGGCGCGCGCGATCCAGGCGTCGAGATCGCCAAGTGTGCGGACGGCGGGATATTTGGCGGTCTCGAACGGCTGCCCGCGCGCCTGCGCCGCGCGCGCTTCGGCAAGACGCTTCGGCGAGGCTTGATCTTCCGCCGGCGCCGCCTTCTCCGGCGGCGACGCCTCTACTGCCGGCGGCGTGGCGGCCTCGCCGTTGCGGCCGCGCCAGCCGGCGGGGCCGACGAAGGCAGGGTCCGGCTCGACCGCATTGGCGTCGACGCCGCAGATTTCTCCGACGCGCCGGGTGATCGTGGTGAATTCCATCGCCTTCAGGAAGGCCACCAGTCTCTCGCCCTCGAGCTTCGGCAGGCCCAGCGAATCCAGCGGCGTCTCAAGCTCGACGTCGCGCGCCAGCGTGACGAGCCGTTTGGAGACGCGGATGAGTTCAACGGTTTGCGGGTTGGTCAAGGTCTCGCGACGTTTTGGTTGTTTGATCTCCCCGGCGCGCGCCAGCAACGTATCGAGGTCGCCATATTCACCGATGAGTTGCGCGGCGGTCTTGACACCGATGCCAGGCGCGCCGGGCACATTGTCAGTGGAATCGCCGGCCAACGCCTGCACATCGACGACCTTTTCCGGCGGCACGCCGAAATAATCGACGACTTCGGCGACGCCGATGCGCCTCTCCTGGCGATCCCCCGAGGCCGGGTCGAACATGGCGACGCCGGGCTCGATAAGTTGCATGAGATCCTTGTCGGCGGAAACGATCAGCACGTCCGCCCCGCGCTCGCGGGCGAGGCGCGCATAGGTGGCGATGAGGTCGTCGGCCTCGTAACGGTCCTGTTCGATGGGCGTCAGGCCGAAGGCGCGCACGGTGGCGCGCATCAGCGGAAATTGCGGCACGAGGTCTTGCGGCGGATCGGGCCGGTGCGCCTTGTATTCGGGATAAAGCTCGCGGCGGAACGAGTTCTCGGACTTGTCGAAGATGATGGCGATATGGGTCGGCGTGATTTCCGCCGCGCCGTCGCGCAGGAATTGCAGGATTTTCGTGGCGAACAGCCGCACCGCGCCGACCGGCAGACGATCGGAGCGGTAATTATATTTCTGATCCTGGCGGATCGACTGGAAATAAGCGCGAAAGACGAAGGACGAGCCATCGACGAGAAAAACGTGATCGCCGGGGCCGACGGGACGGTGAGACTGGGTCATGCGCGCCAGCATAGCGCGCGACGCTTCACGCCGCCATCGCCCCCGGCCCCGGCGTCGCGCCGGGCGGACACTTGCCCAGAATAATCATGCCGAGCACCTCGTCCTTGGTCATCGCCGTCACCGGCCCCGAGCCGACCACCTGCCCGTTCTTCATCACCGCCACCCTGTCGGCGAGGTCGAAGACGTCGTGGATGTCGTGGCTGATGAGGAAAATGCCGATGCCCTCGGCCTTCAACTGCTTGATGAGTTCGCCGACCTGCTTGGTTTCCTGTGGCCCCAAGGCCGCCGTGGGCTCGTCCATGATGAGGATGCGGGCGTTGAAATGGATGGCGCGGGCGATGGCGACGGATTGCCGCTGGCCGCCCGACAGCGACTTCACGGGATCCTTGAAGCGGCGAAAATTCGGGTTCAGCCGCCCCATCACCCGCCGCGCCTGCGCCTCCATCGCGACATCGTCGAGCGTGCCCCAGCGTGTGCGCAATTCGCGCCCCAGGAACAGGTTGGCGGCGGCGTCGACATTATCGGCGAGCGCCAGCGTCTGGTAGATCGTCTCGATCCCGTATCTCTTGGCGTCGCGGGGGTTGTTTATCACCGCCTCCTCGCCGTTGATGCGGATATCGCCGCCGTCGCGCTTATAGGCGCCGGAGAGCACCTTGATGAGCGTCGATTTGCCGGCGCCGTTGTGGCCGAGCAGGCCGACGACCTCGCCGGGATAAAGGTCGATCGAAGCGTGATCGACGGCCTTGATGCCGCCGAAGGCGATGGAGACGTCTTTCAACTCGACCAGCGGAGCTTTGGTTTCGGCGTTCATCGGCGTCCCTCCTCAGCTCTGGCGGCGGCGGTAGATCTGGTCGATCCAGACCGCAAAGACGAGCACGGAGCCGACGATGACGTCCTTAACCGCGCTGTCGAAATTGAGCAGCGTCATGCCCGATTGCAGGGATTGCATGACCAGCGCGCCGAGCAGCGCGCCATAGATCGTGCCGACGCCGCCCGCGAGCGAGGTGCCGCCGATGACGGTCGCCGCGATCACATAAAGTTCGTCGAACTGGCCGAGCGAATTCGACGCCGCATCGAGCCGCGCCGCGGTGATGCAGGCGGAAATGCCCACCAGGATGCCCATCGTCATGAACATCAACAGCGTGATCTTGCGCGTGTTGACGCCGGCAAGCTCGGCCGCCTCCGGGTTGCCGCCGATGGCGTAGACATAGCGGCCGAACCGCGTCCGGGTCGCCAGGAACGTCATGGCGACGCCGACGCCTAGCGCGATCAGCACCGGAATCGCAAAGCCGTGGCCATAGATCAAGCCGCCGGGGGGGACCGGGATATTATGTTCCTTGGCGTAGCGCTCGGCGATGAGCGGCGGCCACGCGTAAGCGTTCACCACCGCGACCGTGCCGAGCGTCACCGCGCAGCCCGCAAGGATGAGAAACGCTTCCGCCCACAATGGCCGCTGCGGGAATTTGAAGCGCGCGCGCGCCGAGCGATTGAGCACGATGCCGACGACGATCGCCAGGCAGACAAGGCCGCCCAAAGCCCAACTCGCCTCGCTGCCGATCCAGGAAGCGCGCGGCGTGCCGCCTATCAGCTCGAAATAGCTGTCCATCGGCGCCACGGTCTCGCCGCGGATCACCCACCAGGCCGCGCCATTATAGACTATGAGGCCGCCGAGCGTGACGATGAAGGAGGGGATGCCGGCATAAGCGACGAGGAAGCCGTTGAAGGCCCCGAGGATCGCCCCGGCGCCGAGCGCGACGGCGACGCCGACCACCCAGATCATCGGATTGTCGGAGCCGAGCCACGGCGCCAACCAATAGACCTGCGCCACGCCCGTCAGCACGCCGACGAAGCTCAGCATCGAGCCGACGCTGAGATCGATGTGGCGCATAACGATGATGAGCACCATGCCGGTGCTCATGACGGCGATGGCCGACGTCTGGACCAGCAGGTTCCAGAGATTGCGCGGGGTGAGGAACACGCCCTCGCCGGTGATAAGCTTGCCGAAAATCTGGAAACCGACCCAAATCACCAGCATGGCGCCGACCATGCCGAGCAGGCGGGTGTCAATCTCGGTGGCGCGGAAAAAGCGCTTTATCGGACTTTCCGTCGCCAACAGATGGGCCGTACTGACCTCCGCCGCGTCCGTCATGGCGCTCTCCCCGACGTTGTTGCCATTGAGATTAAGCCAGGCCGGGCGAAACGCCCGGCCGCTTTGTTCAGCCGATCAGCCGCAGGCTTTGACCGTGCCCTTCTTGACGCCGGCGCAGGCCTTGTTCTTGGTGATCCAGCCGGCCTTGATGACGTCGTCGAGATTGGCCTTGGTGATCGGATCGGGCTGCAACAGAATCGCGTTCATCATGACGTGACGCTTGCCCTTGTCGAACTTGATCACGCCCGGCAGCGACGACATCGCCGTGCCATTGGCCATCGCGACCGCCGCCTCGGCCGCCTTTTTGCCAAGCAGGCGCGAGTCCTTCCAGATCGACACCGTCTGCTCGCCGAGCGCGATGCGGTTGAGCGCCGCCAGATCGCCGTCCTGGCCGGAGACCGGCACCGATCCCGCCATGCCCTGCGCTTTCAGCGCCGCGACCACGCCCGAGGCCATGCCGTCATTCTCGGAGACGACGGCGTCGACCTTGTTGTTCTGCTTGGTCAGGCACTGCTCCATTTCCTTCTGGGCGTTGTCGGGCTTCCAGCCGTCGGTGAAGGTCTCGCAGACGTTCTTGATCTTGCCCGCGTCCATTGCCGGCTTCAGCACTTCCGTGATGCCGCTGAAGAGGAACGTGGCGTTCGGGTCGCCCTTGTCGCCCTTGATGAAGGCGTAGTTGCCCGCGGGCTTGGCTTTGTAGATCGCCTTGGCCATCAACCGGCCGACGCCGATGTTGTCGAAGGTGATGTAAAGCGCGTTCGGATCCTCGAACTGGACGTCATAGGCGATCGACTTGATGCCGGCGTCGCTGATCTTCTTGATCGACGGCAGGATGGCGTCGGAATCATAAGCCACGACCATGATCACGTCGGGCTTCTGTTCGATAAGACCCTCGATGTCGGAGGCCTGCTTGCTCGCCGAGCCCTGCGCGTCGGCGGAAATATAGCTGTCGCCGTCCGCCGCGACGACCTTCTTGATCGCCGCTTCGTCCGTCTTCCAGCGCTCTTCCTGGAAGGTCTTCCAGGAGACGGCGATCTTCTTGCCCTTCGCCGCCGCGGGGGTCGCCGCGACGCCGAGCGCCAAAGCGCCAATTACGGCCGAAAGGGCCGCCCCAGCCAAAAGGGTCTTCATGGTTTTCATGCGCTTCCTCCACTGCACGGCCGCGCGGGGCGCGGACCCGACCTGCGGCGCCGCCAAACGGACGGCGCCTTTTTGTCGAGACAAGTGCCATCAAAATTCGTTGATCGCAACTGCCCCGACGTCCCGACGGCGCGAACGGCGCCGTTTCCTCCGACGCCCGGCGGGAGCCGACGCGCCCGAAAATAAGCCCGTCACGGGAGATTATCTCGCATGACGATGTCGATATTGATGCGCTCCTGCTCGGCGAGCAGCGGCTCGCCGCGCGTCAGCGCCATCAGCACCCGGATCGCCGAACGCGCCTCGTGGCCGGGATCCTGTGAAATGACGGCGTCCACGAGCCCGCGCAGCAAGCCGCGGCGGGTGAAGGGCGTCAGATCGTGGGCGACGAAAATGATGCGCTCCTCCCGGCCCGAATCCGCAATCGCCTTGCCCACACCTGGCGTGCCCGCGCCCACATTATAGAGGCCGACTAAGTCAGGATGGTCGCTCAATAACCTCATGGTGAGGGCTTCATTTAGCTCATCTTGATCGCCTCCTTCAACAGGATTGAGGAGGGTAAAGTGGGAAAACTCCAACCCCATCACCTGCTGAAAGCCAAAAATGCGCTCGGCGTGATCCCGTAGAAGCTGCGATCCCGCAACCACCCCGACCTTGCCCGCCGTTTGGCGCGCCAGACGCCCGACGAGAACCGCAGCGGTGCGCCCCGCCGCGACATTGTCGACGCCGACATAATGATGCCGGCGCGAACCCGGAACGTCGGAGACCAGCGTCACCACATACATGCCGGACGCGACGAGATCGTCGATCGCCGCGCGCACGCTCTGATGATCCAGCGCCACCACGGCGACGCCATCGAACTTTCCTTGCAACGCTTCCAGCGCCTCGGCAAGCCGCTGGGCGTTGAAGACATCGGCGACGACCGTCTCGACCGAGACTTTGCGCGCCGCCAGCCAGCTCGACATTTCGGCCACATGGTCGCGGATCGTCTGCATGAAGACATTCGCGCCTTCTGGCATCACGAACGCGAATTTCATGCTGCGCGTTCTGCCCGCGCCGGCGCTTGGCGGCGCGTGCCGCGTGATCGCCTCACGCACACGGCGCGCCGTCTCCTCGCGGACGCCGCTGCGGCCGTGCAGCACGCGATCCAGCGTCGCGAGACTGACGCCGGCCTCGCGCGCGATCTCTCTCAGCGTGAGGCGGCCAGAGGGCGTTTCCATGTTCATTGCCACATTTCTTAGCCGTAAGTTTCGAGGTCCGCAACTCAAATGCGGAGGGCGAGACCTCAAGGCGGTTGCGCCCCTGTCGCGCAAGGACTACGAAAAGCCGACGCGAACGACAAAAAGCGGGCGGGGAATGAGGAAACGCATCGGGGGCGGGGCCCTGGCGCTGGTTTTGATGGCGACGGCCGGATCGGTAGAGGCTGGCAGTTGGGACGAGCGCGTGTTCACCCACCACGTCGATTTCGACGCCGTGGCGGCCGCAGGCTCTGCCGCTCTGCCGGGCCTGATCGCGCGCGGGCGCGAGTTGTTCCAAGCCAAGTTCACCACCGCCGACGGCGCGGGACGCCCGAAGGCGACGCAGGCGATAATTCCCACCAAGCGCAAGTTCGGCGTCAATCCCGCGTTCTCGCGTCTCAGCGGGCCGGATTCTGATTCCTGCTCCGGCTGCCACAACCAGCCCGTGCTGGGCGGCTCCGGCGACACCGTCTCCAACGCCTTCGTCTCTGAAGGGTTCGAGAGCCCGGAGTTCGATTCCACTGATCCCTCCTTCTCCAGCGAGCGCCACACGACTGCGCTGATGGGCGCTGGCCTCGTCGAGTTATTGGCGCGCGAAATGACCGCCGACCTGCACGCCGAGCGCGACGCGGCCGTGGCTCAAGCGCGCGCGAGCGGAAAGGACGTCGAGGCCGATCTCGTCACCAAGGGCGTGCGCTTCGGCTCGTTGAAGGCGCACGCCGACGGCATCGTCGATCTCGACGCGGTCGATGGCGTCGACGCCGATCTGATCGTGCGGCCGTTCAGCCGCAAGGGCGTGTTCACGTCGCTGCGCCAGTTCACCATCAACGCCCTCAACGCTCATCATGGCATGGAGGCTTCGGAGCGTTTTGGCGTGCGCTGGACCGGCAGCCACGATTTCGGCGAAAGCGGCGTGCCGGACGCGGTGCGGCCCGGCGACGTTTCGGCGCTCGTCGCCTTTCAGGCGACGTTGCCGCCCCCGACCGTCAAGCAGAATTTGCCGGAAGACTGGCGCATCGCGGCGGCTGAGGGCGAGAAGCATTTCGACGAACTCGGCTGCGCCTCCTGCCATCGCGCGACGCTGCCGCTGAAATCGCTGATCTTCACCGACCCCGCGCCCTATGACACAGCCGGCACGCTGCGCGCCGGCGAGGTGCGCAAAGGCATCGTCATCGATCTCTCGAAATTTCCTTTCGCGGCGCAGTTGAAGCGCAACGCCAAGGGCGAATGGCTGATCCCGCTCTACAGCGACCTGAAGCGGCATTTCGTGGTCGACGCCGAGGTCGCCGATCTCGGCAACGAGTTGCAGGCGCAGCGTTTCGTCGAGCGCGACGTGTTCCTGACGCCGAGGCTGTGGGGCGTCGGCTCAACCGCGCCCTACGGCCATCGCGGCGATTTCCGGATGTTGAACGAGATCATCGCCGCGCATGGCGGCGACGCGCGCTTCGCCCGCGACGCCTATCTGGGTCTGACGAAAGATGAGCGCGACACGGTGATCGCGTTCCTTCGCTCGCTGGTGATCGAGGCGCCGTGATGCTGCGTTGGAGTCTTGGCGCCCTGGCGCTTCTCGGCCTTGCGGCGACGGCGGCAGCCGATCCGGTCGCCCTCAACTCCGACGTGCCAGTCATGCTTGAGGAGGCGGCGGCGGCGGGGATCAACCAGACCTACGATGGCGGCTGGGAGCATTTCGTCGGCGGCGGCGGGGCGGCGTTCGATTGCGACGGCTCCGGCTTCCCCAGCGTGTTTCTCGCCGGCGGCAAGAACCCCGCCAAGCTCTACGTCAACAAGTCGAAGCGCGGCGGCCCGCTCAAGTTCGTGGAGAAGCCGATCGCCATAGACCCGAAACTGCTCACGCACGTCATCGGCGCCTATCCGTTCGACATCGACGGCGACGGGCGCATGGATCTGTTCGTGCTGCGCGTCGGCGAGAACCTGCTGTTGAAGGGTGGCCCGAACTGCACCTTCACGCTCGCCAACAAGGAATGGAATTTCGGCGGCGACGAAGGCTGGACGACGTCATTCGCCGCCGGATGGGAGAAGGGCCAGAAATTCCCGACGCTGGCCATCGGCCATTATGTCGACCGCTTCGCGCCCGGGTCGCCCTATGGCACATGCGAGGAGAATTCGCTCTACCGGCCGCAGCCTGGCGACGCGCCCGATTATTCGGTCCGCACGCCGCTGACGCCCGGCTATTGCGCACTGTCGATGCTGTTCACCGACTGGAACCGCTCGGGCGCGCCGAGCCTGCGCGTCTCGAACGACAGGCAATATTATCGCGGCGGCGAGGAGCAACTGTGGCGCATCGAGCCGGGCAAGCCGCCGCATCTTTACACGCGCGCCGAAGGCTGGCGCCACGTGACGATCTTCGGCATGGGCATCGCCGCAGGCGATCTCGACGGGTCGGGATTCCCCGATTACGCGCTCACCTCGATGGGCGACACCAAGATCCAGAAGCTCGACCGCGACGAGAGCGAGCGCGGCGAGTTTCCCGTCTATCGCGACATCGCGGGCCAGATGAACGCCACCGCCCATATTCCCTACGCCGGCGGCGACAAAAGGCCCTCGACCGGCTGGCACTCCGAGTTCGCCGATTTCAACAACGACGGCCTGCTCGACCTGTTCATCGCCAAGGGCAATGTCGCGCAAATGCCAGACTTCGCCGCCTTCGATCCCAACAACCTGTTGCTGCAACAATGGAACGGCAAGTTCGCCGAGGCCGGCGACAAGGCGGGAATCGCCGAGAAGGCGCCGAGCCGAGGCGCTCTGATCGACGATTTCAACCTCGACGGCAATCTCGATCTGCTCGTCATGCACCGCACCGCGCCGGCCTCGCTGTTCCGCAATCTCGGCGCGAGCGACGGCCACGGCGGGGTGATCCCGACGGGCAACTGGATCGAGATCAGGCTTGCCGAACCCGCGCCGAACCGCGACGCGGTCGGCGCCCATATCGCGGTCAAAATCGGCGTGCGCACGCTGATGCGAACGATCTCGGTTGGCGGCGGCGACGCCTCCGGCCACATGGGCTGGGTGCATTTCGGCCTCGGCACGGCCGAGCGCGCCGAAATCCGCGTGCAATGGCCCGACGGGGAATGGAGCTACCCCTATCGCGCCTTCGCCAACCAGTTCGTCGTCGTCGACCGCACCAAGCCGCAGGCGGAATATTGGTATCCCGGACGATAGGCTGCCCCGGGAAAATATCCCGACGGCGCTGAGACAATATGTCGCCGTCGCGAGGATTTGCGGCCGGCGTCGCGCTTAAAAGTCGACGCGCGCCGAATTCGATGTTAGCCCTCCCGCGCCGCGCCGGTGGGAGGACATTTGCGATGCGCGCTTTGCGGGACCGCCCGCCTCACGACTTCGTGCAAGCCGTCAGATCCTTGTCCTCGACGGAGAACACCTTCCCCGTGACAATCTCCATGTTGCGCACGAAACAGACGCGGCCGCCCTTGAACTTGAGTTCGAGATCGTATCGCCCGCTGGGCAGTCCGACGATCCTGGCGCGCTCGTCGTGGTCGACGCCGTCCTCGTCGCCGACGGCGACATTGTCGCCGTATTCGCCGGACCCTGCGTGCGACAGCCGCAGGATGATGACGGTCTTCGACGTCAGATTCCAGAACCGCGTCGGCTTTTCCGCCGCGACCGCGCCCGACGCCAACAGCGCCAGAACGCCCGACAGCATCCCTCGCCCCATGCTCTCCGCCTCCCTTCGCGCCGGCCTCCGGCGCCTGGCGCAAAGCCTCGCACGGCTGCCCCGCGCCGCGCAATGCGCCGTGGCTTTGATCGCGCTCGCGAGCCCTGCCGCCGCCGATACGCTCGCCGTCAAGATCGGCGTGCTGCGCCAGATCCACAACCGCGAGACCATCTCCATCCTCGACATTCCGCCACCGGACGAATTCGTCGCCGGCGTCAAGATGGCGCTTGAGGACGACAACACCACCGGCCGCTTCCTCGACCAAAGCTTCTCGATGATCGACGCCAAGGTCGGCGCGAACGAAGACCCACTCCCCAAACTCGACAAGATGACGGCCGAGGGCGTCAAGCTGTTCGTCGTCGATCTGCCGGCGGCCCAGTTGCTCGCGGTCGCCGATCACGCCAAGGGCGCGCTCATCTTCAACGCCGGCGCGCCCGATGAGCGCGTGCGCGAGCAGGATTGCCGCGCCAATGTCATCCACACCGCGCCGAGCCGCGCCATGCTCGCCGACGGGCTCGCCGAATATCTGATGTGGAAGCGCTGGCGGCGCTGGTTCCTCGTCGTCGGCTCGCATCCCGACGACAAGGCGCTGGGCGAGGCCTACACGAGGGCGGCGCGCAAGTTCGGGGCCAAGATCGTCGAGACCCGCACTTATGTCGACAACGGCGGCGGCCGGCGCTCCGACAGCGGCGTCGTGCAGGTGCAGTCCCAGATGCCCGCTTTCACTCAGAACGCGCCGGATTACGACGTGCTGGTCGCGGCCGACGAAAACAACGTGTTCGCCGGCTATCTGCCCTATCGCACCTGGGACGCGCGGCCCGTCGTCGGCTCTGCCGGCCTCGTGCCGACGAGTTGGGATCCCTCCCACGAGTTGTGGGGCGGCATCCAGTTGCAGAACCGCTTCTATCGCGCGTTCAAGCGCGGCATGACCGCGCTCGACAACCAGGCCTGGGTGGCGGCGCGCATGATTGGCGATTCCGTCGCGCATGCCAAGACGGACGACCCGGAGAAGGTGCGCGCCTATATGCGCAGCCCCGCCTTCGACGTCGCCGATTTCAAGGGCACGCGCCTGACGCTGCGGCCTTGGAACCAGCAGTTGCGCCAGCCGATCCTGCTGACCGACGGCCGCTCGACGGTCTCCGTTTCGCCGCAAGAGGGTTATCTGCATCAGGTGTCGGTGCTCGACACGCTGGGCCTCGATCAGCCGGAGACCAAATGCAAGCTGCCTTGATTTCAGCGCTCGCGCTTTGGCTCGCCGTCGGCCCGGCCGCCGCCGCGACGGCCTACATCACCAACGAGAAGGGCAATTCGATCACCGTCGTCGATCTCGACAAGCTCGTCGCGGTCAAGACGGTCGATGTCGGCCAGCGGCCGCGCGGCATCGCGCTG
>JAJYDD010000058.1 GCA_021777795.1 Pseudomonadota bacterium
GCATCAGCACGTTGGCTTCAGGATAATAGGCGGCGATCGTGCCGCGCGGTAGCTGGTAGGCCACCAATCTGAGGTCAGGCAAGCTGCGCTCGACGCCGTCGTCGATATCGGTCTTCAACGCCACCTTTTGTCCGTTGCTCAGCCCAGCGATGACAATATCGTCTGGGTTCATCAGCAACACGTCGCGCGAGCCCTCGATCCCGCGAAAGCGGTCCGAATAGCCGTAGATCGTCGTGTTGAACTGGTCGTTGGAGCGCAAGGTGATGAGGCGGTAACGGCCGGGCGCGTCTTGGAAGCCAACGGAATTCAGGTGTCCTGGGGTCGTGAAAATGGCCTTGCCCGTCTCCGTCTTCCAGATCCGCTCGTGCGCCTCGTTGCCTCGATAGAAGCCGCCGGGCTCGAACATGCGCTTGTTGAAATCGCGAAATTCGTCGGGATAGGTGGCTTCGATGAGATCGCGCACGAGCGCATAGTTGCCGGTCCACGCGTCCCATTGCAGCCTGTCATTATGCGCCAGCGTCGCTTTAGCCATGCCGGCGACGATAGCCAGTTCACTTTTTAGATGCGGGGAGGCGGGCTTGCGGTGGCCGATCGAGGCGTTGATCATGGAGAAGCTGTCTTCGGTGGTCACCGCCTGAGCGCCGGTCGCCTGTTCGTCGACCTCGGAGCGCGTGAGGCAAGGCAATATGTACGCCTTCTTGCCTGGAAACAGATGGCTGCGGTTGAGCTTGGTGGAGATCATCACCGTAAGATCCTGCTTCGCCCAAGCATCCTCCATGCGCGTCTGATCCGGCACGGCCCGCACCAGATTGCCGCCCAGGCAGACGAACGCCCGCACCGAGCCGTCAAACAACCCTTCGACCGCCTCGACAATCGCGCGGCCGTCCTTGGTTGGAGGATCGAAACCAAAGAGTGCCTTCAGTTTGTCGAGCGGCACGAGCTTTGTTTTCTCGGCGATGCCGACCGTGCGCTGACCCTGCACGTTGCTGTGGCCGCGAACCGGACAGACTCCGGCGCCCGGCCTGCCAATGTTGCCGCGCAGCAGCAGAAGATTGACCAGCATGGCGATGTTCAGCGAGCCGTGGGTATGCTGCGTCAGTCCCATGCCGTAGACGCCGATCACCTTCCCGGCTTTGAGATAGACATCGGCCGCATCCCGGATCGCCGTTTCGGCCAATCCGCTTTCCCGCATGATCTCCGCCCAGGTCGCGTCGCGGCACGACTGAATGAACTCATCGAAACCGGACGTGTGCTGGCGCACGAACGCGCGATCGATGACCTCCGCCCCGCCCGCGGCTTTGGCGGCGTCATCGGCTTCCACCACGCATTTGCAAAGCCCGAGGATCGCCGCCACATCGCCTCCCGCCCTGACCTGATGATACTGGTCGGAAATCGTCGTCTCCTTGCCAGTCAGCATTTCGAGCGGGTCTTGCGGATCTACGAAACTCACCAAGCCCTGCTCGATGACGGGATTGAACGTTACGATTTTCGCGCCCCGTTTCTTGGCGTCTTTCAGCGGACGCAGGAAGCGGGGGCTGTTGGAGCCGGGATTTTGTCCGAAGAAGAAGAAAGCGTCCGCCTCCTCCAGATCGTTCCAGACTATCGTTCCCACCGGAGACCCGATAACCTTGGTAAGGCCCACGGACGTCGTCTCGTGGCACATGTTGGAGCTTTGCGGCAGGTTGTTGGTCCCATAGGCGCGCGCGAGCAGCGCGTAGAGATAGGAGGCTTCGAGCCCCGCATGCCCCGAGGCGTAAAAAATGACGCTGTCCTGCTCAAGCTGGTTGAGCGCTGCGCCAATCTCCTGGAACGCCTCCTCCCAATCGATCGCCTCGTAACGGTCCGTCGCATGATTGAAGCGCAAGGGCTGGGTCAGCCGGCCGGTCATTTCGAGATCATGATCCGACCATTTCCTGAGCGCTGTCGCCGAATGTGCGTCTTTCTCCCAGAAGGAAGGCGCGCACCGCGCGCTGGTCAACTCCCAAAGCGTCGCTTTGGCGCCATTTTCGCAGAACTCGAACGCCGAATAATTGGCGGGTTTAGGCCAGGCGCAGGATGAGCACATGACGCCCTTGGGCTTGTTCAATCGGCGAAGCGCGTCGATAGCCGCAGGCGAGGCCCAAGTCTCCCCGAAGGTCGCCGCGATGCCTTTGAGCGAACCCCAGCCTCCCGAGGGTCCAGGCGAGTGCGGGAGATCCGGGTTCGGGAGATCCGGGTTCGGAAGATCCGGGCCTGGGAGATCCTGGTGAAGGCCGTCAGTCATGGGCGCGATCCCGCGACGGCCGAAACAGCCGTCGATCGCATCACAAACCCTGCCGCAACGCTGCGGTTCCGGCTGACAACGTGGCCGCCTTCGGTTTTGAACCCAACGCGCGTCGCCGCCCTAAAACAGCTCGTAAGTCTCCACTCCGCCCGCGCGCTCCTCTCTCGCAGCCGTTGCGTCGCCGAGCCGCGCGCCGAGATCGGCCAGCAGCACGCGGCGCGAGGCGCGCTTGGCGTCGACGCGCCATTCGGGCGGCATGGTGGCGCCCAGCGCGTCGAGAAAATCGGCGACGCCGATGATTTTCTGCTGGAGATGGTCGAGCTTCTGCAATTCGAACATCTGGTCAGGGCCGGCCTCGCCGGCGAGCGCAATAGCGAGGCCCACCGCCTGCTCCAGATCCTCCACCATGCCGATCGCCTTGCGCAATTCGCCGGACGCTCGGCGCAGCGTCACGGCCGCTTCCTCGCGATACGCCGCCTGAACATTCATGCCCGCACTCTCCGCAACGCGACACGCAACAACTCAAAAAAGATCGACATCCCCCACGCTCGCGCGCGGCGCGACCACGCGCGGCGGCGGCGTGTCGACGACCTGGGAGATATAGCTTTGCAGGGCGCGGCCGGAGACCGGCCAGAACTGAATGCGCCGACCTTGCTGGCCGCCGGTGTCGCCGCTGATGATCTTGACGCCCTCGTAGACGAGGAAACGCTTGGCGAATTCCGCGTTCTTGGCGCCGATGTCGGAAAGCCCGCTCATCATGCGCGCGCCGCCGAACACCTTGGCTTCCAGGCGGTCGCGATGCGCGCCCTGGCGCATCAGGCCGTTGAGCAGCAGCTCCATCAGATGCACGCCAAGCCGCTCGGATTCCTTCTGCGAGCCGACCTCACCGCCCGGCAGCAGGAAATGGTTCATGCCGCCGACGCGGGCCACGGGATCGCGGATGCAGGCGGCCACGCACGAGCCGAGCAGCGTCGTCAACACTGCCTGCGGATCGTCGCTCACGGTGAACTCGCCCTGCACGATGTTGATGCGACGCTCGGCGCCCCCCGTCATGTGAGCCGCCCCACCACCGCCTCGATCGCGGCCCGGATCGTCTTCGTCGTGTAGGGCTTGGCGATGAAATTGTTGAGCCCCATCGTGCGGCCGCGCTCGACCAGCGATTTGTCGGGACTGCCGGTGACCAGGATGAAGCCGACCTTGGCCGTCGGCCCGTGGCTGCGCAAAGCCTTGAGCAGCCCGAGGCCATCGAGATTGGGCATATATTGGTCGGAGATGACGAGATGAACCGGCTTGGTCTTGAGCTGGGTCAGCGCCTCGGCGCCGTCCTTGGCGAGCGCTAGATTGCTGATGCCGATCTCCGCCAGGGATTCGGTCATCAGCATCCGGCTGACCGACGTGTCGTCGACGACCATCACTGCCAGTTGGTTTGCGGCGGCCATGACCGTCAGTCCCTGTTTCGAGTGGTGAGCGCGGCGACCTCGGCCGCGATGGCGTTTAGCGGCGCCTGCTTCTCCACGGCGCCGATCTGGTGGGCGACCTTCGGCATGCCGTAGACCACGCAACTCGCCTCGTTCTGTCCGAGCGTGCGCGCCCCGGCCTTGCGCATCGCCAGCAGGCCTTGCGCGCCGTCCGCGCCCATGCCGGTGAGGATCACCCCGACCGCCTTGGCGCCGAGATTGCGCGCCACCGAGTGGAACAGCGCATCGACCGAGGGCCGATGGCCGCTGACCGGCTCGCCCTCGCGCAGCACGCAACGCAACTGCTCGGCGCGCGACACTTCCAGATGCGCGTGCGTGCCAGGCGCGAGATAGATGTTGCCGGGCAGGATCGGCGCCCCGTTCGTCGCCTCATGCACCCGCGGCGCGCAGATGCGGTCGAGCCGTTGCGCGAAGCTGCGGGTGAAGGGCGAGGGCAGATGGATCGTCACCATCGTCGGCGAACATTCGCGCGGGAATTGCGACAGGATCGTCACCAGAGCCTCCACGCCGCCAGTCGAGGCGCCGATCGCCACCAGCTTGCCGGCCAGCGGCGCTGCGGCCGAACGGCCGTTCGGCGGCGGGGCGGCTGCGGCGGCGCGCACCTCCGGCCGCGCCGGCGTCGACAGGCGCGCATCGAGCCTCGCGCCAGCCGCCGCCTTGACCTTCTCGGCCAGCGACGCGAACGCGTTGGGCAGTTGCGGCGACGGCTTGGCGACGCAATCGACGGCGCCGAACTCCATCGCCTGGATCGTTATCATCGCGCCGCGCTCGGTCAGCGACGACACCATGATGACCGGCAGCGGTCGCAGCCGCATCACCTTTTCCAGAAACTCGATGCCGTTCATGCGCGGCATCTCGACGTCGAGTGTCATCACGTCGGGGTTGAGCGCCTTGATCGCCTCGCGCGCTTCGAGCGGATCGCCCGCCTCGCCGACAACGGTGATCGCCCGGTCTGCGGTCAGCGTGACGCGGATCAAGGCGCGCATCGAGGCGCTGTCGTCCACGATCAGAACCCGGATCGGTTTCATCGGTTTCGCCCTCCCGTCAGCCGATAAGTGGATACGCCCTGGCTGCGCAGGTTTTGGCCGGCGGGGCCGGTCACACGCTCGGAATGGCCGATGTAAAGCGCCCCGTCAGCGGCGAGCCGGGGCGTGAATTTCTCCCAGATGCCCTGCTGCGTCGGCTCGTCGAAATAGATGACGACGTTGCGGCAGAAGATCGCCTGGAACGGGCCCTGCATCGGCCAGGCCTCGACCAGATTGAGCGGCCGGAAGGTGATGAGCCGGCGCACGGCCTGCACGACGCGCATCTGTCCGCGCTCGCCGGCCGGCTCGAAATAACGCGCGCGCATCTCGGGACTGACGCCGTCGAGCAGATTTTCGGCGTAGACGCCGGCTTCGGCGGCGGCGAGCACGTTGCGGTCGATGTCGGTGGCCAGAATCTTCACGTCGTGGTTGGCCGCGCCCGGCCACGCCGAAAGCAGCGTGAAGGCGATCGAATAAGGCTCTTGGCCCGTCGAGCAGGCGGCCGACCAGATCCGCAGCCGCCCTTGGCCGCCCTTCTGAACGAAAGGCGTGACGATCTGGGTTTTCAAGTGCTCGAAATGGTGCGGCTCGCGAAAAAACTTGGTGACGTTGGTGGTCAGCGAGGTCAGCATCTCCTGGCGCTCGCCTTGGCCTTCCGCGCTCGCCACCAGATCGCAATAGTCGCGGAACGCCTGCATCTTCAACACCCGCAACCGCTTGGCGAGCCGCGCGTAAACCAGCGCCGCCTTGCCCTCCGTCAGTTTGATCCCGGAATCGTCGTAGATCATCTGCGAGATGCGGCGGAAATCGTCGCGGTTCAGCGTGAACTCGCCGGGTAGCAACGCATCGCTGGCGTGAGGGACAGGACGCGCGGAGGTCATGCGGCCTCGCGGGCGAGGGTCGGCATGACGCTTTCTAGCGCGATGAGGCTTATCATGCGGTCCTCGATCGCCATGACGCCGAGTACGAAAGCGCGGGCCGCCTCCGAGCCGACGTCCGGCGTCGCCTGCACCTTGTCGGCCGGCATGTTGATGATGTCGGAGACCGCATCGACCAGCAGGCCGACAATGTTCTTGCCGGTCTGGGCGACGATAATGACATGGCGCTGCGTCGGCTCCGTCGGCTCGAAGCCGAGCCGATCGGCCAGATCGATGATCGGCAGCACGACGCCGCGCAGGTTGATGACGCCGCGCACGAAGGCGGGCGCGCGCGGCAGCGCCGTCGCCGGCGTCCAGCCGCGAATCTCTCGCACCGACATAATGTCGATGCAGTAATACTGAGCGCCGATGCGAAAGGTGATGTATTCGCGCGCGGCGTTCGCCTTGGATTCGTTCTCAGCCATGACTTTATCCCGCTAGCAGCATTTCGGAGGGGGTTCCGCGACCGCACGAGGCGTTGACGATCGCGTCGGTGTCGAGAATGAGCGCGATGCGGCCGTCGCCGAGGATAGTGGCGGCGGCTATGCCCTCGACATGGCCGTAATTGGCTTCGAGGCTCTTGATGACGACCTGGCGCTGATCCTGGATGGCGTCGACCATCAGGGCGCTGCGCACGCCGCCCTCGGTCTCGATCAGCAGCGTCACGCCGGTCATCGGGTCGCTGCGATGGGAACGGAACCCCAGCTCGTAGCCGACGTCGATTAAGGGCGTGAAGCCGCCGCGGATGCCGATCACCTGGCTGTCGGGGCCGAGGCCATAGACCTCGCCGCCCTTGGGCTTCATCGTCTCCAGGATCGAGTTGAGCGGCACCACCAGCGTCTGGTCGGCGACCTTGACCACCATGCCGTCGAGCACCGCCAGAGTCAGCGGCAAGCTCATCGAGAAGGTCGAGCCGAGGCCCGGCCGCGAAGTGATGGAAATGCGCCCGCCCAGCGCCTGAATCGAGCGCTTGACCACATCCATGCCGACGCCGCGCCCGGAGATCGCCGAGACGGTCTCGGCGGTCGAGAAGCCGGGCAGGAACAACAGGTTGTCGATCTCCGTGTCGGTGAGCTGCGCGTCGGGCGCGATCAGCCCCTTCTTGATCGCGATGGATTTCACCCTGGGGCGGTCGATGCCGCGCCCGTCGTCGGCGATCTCGATAACGACGCGGCCGGACTTGTGCGCCGCCGACAGCCTGACCTCGCCCTGCGCCGGCTTGCCGGCGGCCGTGCGCGCCTCCGGGCGCTCCAGCCCATGATCGACGGCGTTGCGGATCATGTGCGTCAGCGGGTCGGCGAGACGTTCGATGACGGTGCGGTCAACCTCGGCGCCCTCGCCCTCGGTCTTCAGCCGCACGTTCTTGCCGGTGGCGTCGGCGACCTCGCGCACGATGCGCGCCATGCGCTGGAACAGCGGCCGCACCGGCTGGGCGCGGATCGCCATCACGCTTTCCTGGATCTCGCGCGTCAGATGTTCGAGATC
The DNA here is from genome assembly GCA_021777795.1 of Pseudomonadota bacterium. Lineage (GTDB taxonomy): Bacteria > Pseudomonadota > Alphaproteobacteria > Rhizobiales > Beijerinckiaceae > Roseiarcus. The sequence goes on from JAJYDD010000058.1 coordinate 7,169, forward strand.
GTCGAGGCCGGTGGCGATCGAGGCGTTCTTGACCGCGCCGGCCTCCAGCACGCGCTGGGTCAGCATGGCCTGGTTGATGACCAACTCGCCGACGAGGTTGATGAGCCGGTCGACTCGGTCGAGATCGACGCGGATGGTGTTTTGCGCCGCGTTGGCGGTGCCGGCGGCCTCCGCCTTGGCGGCTTCGCGCAGCGCCGGCGCGGCCGCCCTCAGTTCCTCGGCGACGGCCTTCGGCTCCTCTATCGCCGCCTTCGTCTCGGGCTCGGGCGCCGTCTCGGCTGCGGATTCCACGGCCTCGATGTCGAGATGGCAGTCACCATCGACGAATTCAAACACCGCCTGCACCGCCGCCAGATCCTGCTCGCTGAGCAGCGTCGCGCGCCAGGAAAGATAGGATTGCTCGGGCTCCAGATTGGCGAGCAGGGGAACGTCGGCGGTCTCGCAATGCACGGTCAGCGAGCCCAGCCGCGCCAGTTCGCGCATCAGCCGCGTCGTCTCGTTGCCCTTGGCGTAAAGCTCGGGCTTGGGCTTGAAGACGATCTCATATTGGTTGAGAACGGGCTCCAGCGACACCGCCACCGGCTCCCAGCCGAGCGCGGCGAAGGGGTTGCCGTCGGGCTCCTCGGCCGGCTCCTCCTGAGCAGCCGGCTTGGCCTCGCAATGGGCGCTCAGTTCGGCGATGACTTCGTTGGAGCGCGAATCGTCGAGGGCGCCGCCGTCGCGGGAGAAAGTGACGAGATCGGCGAGCACGTCGGCGGCGCGCAGCATCGACTTCATGACCGGAACGGCGGGCTGAAGCTGGCCGTTGCGGATGCGGTCGAGGGTCGTCTCGAACACATGCGCGAATTTGACCAGCCGATCGAGCTTGAACGCGCCCGCGCCGCCCTTGATCGAATGCACGGCGCGAAAGACGGCGTTGACCGTCTCGTCGTCGGCTGTGCCGTCCTCCATCGCCTGGAGGCCGGTTTCGAGTTCGCCGAGCTGTTCCTCGCATTCCTGGAAGAACGTGTCTTTGATCGCTTGCATCGGATCCATGACGGCCTCTCGATCGCCTGTCAGGCGGCCACGCGACGGATGACATCAACCAGCTTGACCGGATCGAACGGCTTGACGATCCATCCGGTCGCGCCCGCCGAGCGGGCGCGCTGTTTCTTTTCAGGGTCGCTTTCAGTGGTCAGCACCAGAATCGGCACCACGCGGAAGCGGTCGATGCGGCGCGCGCCTTCGATGAAACCGAAGCCGTCCATCTTCGGCATGTTGATGTCGGTAATGACGAGCTGCGGGTCCTCGCGCTCCAGCACGTCGAGCCCGTCCTTACCGTCGACCGCCTGCACGACTTCGAAGCCGGCGCCGGTCAGGGCCAGCCGCAACATGTCGCGCATCGTCCGGGAATCGTCGACGGTGAGTATCTTCATGCTCATGGGGCGATGACTCCATTCAGGAACGTAGTCGGCTCCAGGCCGAGCAGGTTAAGATCTTCCAGAAAGCGTGCGGACGGGCTTTGCAGGCTCAAGGCGTCGCCCTCGGCCTTCCAGGTGCGCGCGGCGGCGAGCATCACCTGGACGCAGGAGGCGCCGAGCCGGGTGACCCGCGAGGCGTCCACCGCCAGCGGCTCGCCGAGGCGCTTGGCGAAGGCGTCGGCCAGTTGCGCGGCGGCGGGCATGTCGAGATTTTCGGGGAGTTCGATCACTTGGGGAGCGGACACGCGCGGGGCTCCTGGGTTCGGGGCGCGATGGGGGCAAGCTTGGCGTCTGCGCGCGCCCTCGGCGGCGCGGCGGCGGAAAACGGGTAGGCGGACCGACAGCGCATCGCACACAGCATCCTCGGCGACGCTTGCGCGACGCCACGCGCCGACAGCGCGCCAGGGCGCAATCGCCCTTTGGCTCCGTCCGGCTCGAAGATTGGGGAAAAGGCCGGGTCAGGCCGGCGCGATCCATCGGCTTCATGCCTCCTGGCGCAGGCCCTACGGCGTCGCCAAGCAGATCGCATTTACGAGATAAATGACGCTGGTTAACAACGGCTGAAGCTTTGGCCGAGATCTCGTTTTCGCGACATCGTGGGCCGCATTGCCTGCGCCAGCCGCGCGCGCCATAAATCCACCATGTCGATTCTGCACCTGCTACGCTGATGACCCTCGCCACCGACATACGCACCCCTACCCGCCCGCGCCCGACCTTCTGGCGTTCGCTGGGGGCTAATGGCCGCATCGTCGGCGCGCTCATCATGCGCGAAGGCACGATGCGCTTCGGCCACGAGAACCTCGGCTTCTTCTGGGTCATCGGCGAGCCGCTGCTGCTGACCACCGGCGTCATGGGCATGTGGACGATCTCGGGCACGACCCACGGTCACGGAATCGGCGTCGTGCCCTTCGCGCTCAGCGGCTACACGATGATAACGCTCTGGCGCCATCTCTCCGGCAAGATGGTCCATTCCATCCGCAACAGCATGGGCCTGCTGTTCCACCGCAACGTCAGCCTGATCGACGTGCTGATCGCCAAATCCCTTCTGGAGGTGATCGGCATCATGGCCGCGTTCTTCGTCGCCTGGACGCCGCTGACGGTGCTGGGCGTGCTCGATCCGATGCCGGACCCGCTGCTGTTCGCCGGCGGCTATCTGTTGCAGGCCTGGTTCGGGACCGCGTTCGGCCTGTGCGTCGCAGCGCTCAGCGAAATGTACGAAATGACCGAACAGTTGCTGCCGCCGATCCTCTACATCACCCTGCCCTTCACCGGCGTGTTCAATCTCGCGGCCTGGCTGCCGCCGCAATGGCGCGCCGCTACGGAATGGTCGCCGCTGGTGACCAACATCGAGATGCTGCGCGCCGGCATGCTGGGCGGCGACACCGTGTATTATTATTATCCGATGTACACGGTCTATTGGTCTCTGGGGCTGACGGCGGTCGCGTTGCCGCTGGTGCAACACGCGCGCCGTCACGTCACCTTTAGCTGACCCCGCGCTCCTCTACGCCGCCGCCGCGCAGGCCCATCGCATTGGCCAGCCACCTCAGCCGCTCGGCGACGACCTCGCTGTCGGGGGCGCGGGCGGCGGCGGCGATTTCGAGAATCAACCGGTCGCCCTCGGTCTTCAGCCGCGCGCCGGCAAGCACCTTCTCGCTGGCGCCCGAGAAGCGATAGGCTAGCCGCAGCGCCGAGCCGAGGATGCGCGCGCGCCGTCGCGCGCCCTCGCCGATGAGCTTTATCGCCGGCTCCAGCCACGCCGCGTCGCTCTTGTAATCGTAGCGGAAATGCAACGCGGCGGCGAGAAACACCCGGTCCGGGTGGTCGACGCCGATGAACGGGAATTGCAGAACCCGGCGATAGGTCTCCTCGGCCCGCAGTTCCGGCGCGTCGCGCCAGGCGATGTCCGACAGCGCGCAGGCGGCGACCCGCAGCCGCCGCTCCGCCGCCGTCTCGCCGGGAAACAGCCCCGCCGTCCAATCGGCGAGCGCGGCGGCGAATTCCGGCACGCGCGCGTCGCGCAGGCCGATGAGGCGCGCGCCCTCGACCAGCGGGTCGCGATATTGCTCCTGCGGCGAAAGCTTGGAATAGAGCAGCCCCTCGCGCAGGCCGAGCGCCGAGAACACGACCTTTTCCGGCGCCAGCCGCTTCAGCACGCGGTCGAGCGCCAGCGCCGCCGAGGGCAGCGAGCGGGCGCGGCGCGATTGCACGCCGGCGACCGCCTTGGACGGGCCGGCGCGCCAGATCGATTTGGCGAAATCGCGCGCCTCGGCCGCCGATAGCGCATAGCCGTGCGTCACCCGCACGGGCGCCTTGCTGGCCGCCATATGCGCCTTGGCGAGCGCCCGCCAACCGCCGCCGACCGCGAAGAAGGTCGGCTTGCTCAGCGTCATCGGCAGGCCCGCGCGCAGCCGCTCGTCGATCTCGCGCTTGGCCTCCTCGCGGCCCACGGCCAGCATCGCCTCGACCGGCAGCGCGCCGAGCGGCAGGCTCACCGAAACGTCGCCGACGTGGTCGTCGAGGGCGAGCGCAACTTCGAGCGAGCCGCCGCCCATGTCGCCGACCGCCCCGACCGGGCGGAAGAAGCCGGAAATGACGCCCAGCGTCGAATAATAGGCTTCCTCGGCCCCCGCCAGCACGCGCACCTTGAGCCCGGATTCGCGCTCGATGGCGGCGGCCAGCTCCGGCCCGTTGGAGGCGCGCCGAATCGCCTCGGTCGCGGTCACGTCGAGTTCGCCGACATGCATGGCCTCGGCGATGGCGGCGAAGCGGCGGGTCGCCTCCAGCGTGCGGCGAAAGTTCTCGGGTTTGATGGCGCCGGTCTCGGCGAGCCCCTCGCCGAGCCGGCACAGCGATTTCTCGTTGAAGCGCGGCAGCGGCGCGCGCCCGAGCTGGTCGTAGACGACGAGGCGCACCGAATTGGAGCCGATGTCGACGATGCCGTAATGCGGCTTGGGCTCGTCGGCGACGCTGAGGTTGATGAGGCGGGGAGGAGCTTCGGGCATCGCGACCCGTCTAGCACGGCGGCGGGGCGGTCGGGAATGAGGCGAGTGACGTTCATTGCGAGACGGTGAGGGATGCCCTCTGCGAGCGAGTCAGGCGGGGCGCCCTTTAGGCAGGCGTTAACCACGTTGCAGATAATTTTACCTTGCACTTTGATTAGCGATGCGGGGAGAAATTATGTGCAGATTTTTTGAGCTTTCAGTTGCGAAATACACCACGTTTAGTTTGTTAATATTGACGACTTCAACCGCAGCCCGCGCCGCCGATCTTTTGCCGCCCGCGCCTGAGCACCAAGCCGCCTCGAACTGGACCGGGCCGAGCTTGGGCCTGAACGTCACCAATCTCTGGTCGACCGGAAGCCTCGACGTGCCGCAAATCGGCAAGCTGAACGGCTTCAGCCTCAATGGCCCCGGCGCCGGGCTCACCCTGGGCTACGATTATCAGATCGCGCCCGCCGTGGTCATCGGCGGCGCGGCGGATCTCAACGTGTCGGCTTCCCAGTTCTCGGCTTCGGTCCCAGGCGAAAGCCTGGTCGCGCGCAATTACGCTTCCTGGGCGCTGCGGGGCCGCCTCGGAACGGAGATCGCGCCCGGAACGCTCGCCTATGGCACGGTCGGCTTTTCGCAGATGTTCGGCGACGCGAGCCTCAACGGCGCCGTCGCCGCCAACAGCGGGCGGCAAACGTTCAACGGGGCCGTGTTTGGCCTCGGGATTGAAACCCAGTTCGACACCAACATGTTCGCGCGGATCGAATATCTGCATGGCGTCTACGGCAAGCAATCCTATGCGGGCGGCTTGTTCAACATCACGCCGTCCACGGATTCGGCTCGATTCTCGCTCGTTTTCCGTCCCGGCGACGGCGCGCCGGCGTCAGCCGCCGCGGCCGAACCCGCGAACTGGGGCGGGTTCTATGTCGGCGGCATGGGCGGCTGGGAGAATGCGCGCGGATCGGCTTCGGTTTCCGGCTACTCCTTGGCGGGGATCGGCGGCGGGGGGCCTTCCGGCGCGGCGGTGGCGGGCTTCAACGTCCAAAGCGGCAAAGCGGTGGCGGGCGTCGAGGGCGAATTGTCCGTCAATGGCGCCAGGGCCAGCGCCACCGACGTCCTGGGCGACGAAGCCCATGTTTCCGTCTCCCAGGAAGCCGCCTTGCGCGCCCGCTTCGGCGCCCTCGTGTGGACCCACACAATGCTCTACGGAGCCATTGGCGGCGTCTATACGCATGGAGACGCCAGCGCCACCTTCGCCGGGATCCCCTATTCGGCAGGCTCGGATTTCGGCGGCGTCCAGTATGGGCTCGGGGTGGAGACGATGCTGACGCCGCACATCGGCGTGCGCGTCGAATATCTGGAGTCCCGCTATGCGGCCAGCAACCACATCACGCCCTCTTTGGGTAAAACGCAGTCGGGACTGATCTACAAGTTCTGAGCCGCACCGGCGTTTTCGCGCGCAGTTGCGTTATCCCGGTTCTGGCCCCATCTCCTTAAGTTCGATAGCGCCAATGCGCCGTCGACAGATGGAGGCAAAACCTTGGCCGTTGAGGAACCCGCCTTCCAGACCGTCGTGCAAGAGGGCGCGTTCGCGATCCGCGACTATCCCGCCCTCGTCGTCGCCGAGGTTAGCGTGACCGGCGCCCAGAAAGAGGCGGCGCGCAAGGGCTTTCGCCTGCTCGCCGCATACATATTTGGCGCCAACCGGCGCAAGCAGAGCCTCGCCATGACCGCGCCGGTGGCGCAGTCGCGCGCCAGCGAGAAGATCGCCATGACGGCGCCGGTGACGCAAATCCGGAGGGATGGCGAATGGATCGTACAGTTCACGATGCCGAGCGCCTATACGCTGGAAACGCTTCCCGAGCCCAAGGACGCCAGGGTCCGCCTGCGCGAGACGCCGTCGGCCCGCTTCGCCGTCATCCGGTTTTCAGGCCTCGCCAAGCCGGACGACGTGGAGGCCAGGACCGCCACGCTGTCGGCATGGATACAGCGCCGCCATTTGCGCCAGACGGGTCCGGCGTCCCTCGCACAATATAATCCGCCCTGGACGCTCTGGTTTTTGCGCCGGAACGAGGTGATGATCCCGATCCAACCCTGATGGTTCAGGCGCCGCGGGGAAAGCGCCAGACGATGAAC
>JAJYDD010000059.1 GCA_021777795.1 Pseudomonadota bacterium
CGACGCGCGACCATTTCGCCAAATTCAAGGTGTTCGGCCTGCCCGAAGAGCCTCTGAAAAACGCCACGGTGCCCAATATGTCGGTCGCCGAAAACATGGCGTTCCGCGATTTCGACAAGCCGCCGATTTCCAGCGCCTCGTTCTGGCTGTCGCCGGGGCCGATGCGCGCCCGCGCCCGCGATCTCATCGGCCGCTACAACGTCAAGACGCCCTCGACCGAAACGCCGATCCGCGATCTCTCGGGCGGCAACGTGCAGCGGGCGGTGCTGGCGCGCGAGCTTTCTCAGGAGGTCGATGTGCTGATCGTCGCCAATCCGTGCTTTGGCCTCGATTTTGCATCCGTTGCTGACATCCGGGCGCAGATCATGGAGCAGCGCAATCGCGGCGCGGCGGTGCTGCTGGTCTCCGAGGATCTCGACGAGATCCTAGAGCTTGCCGACCGCATCGCGGTGATGTCGGGCGGCCATGTCGCGTTCGAGACGCCGGCCGCCGGGGCCGACCGCACCACCATCGGCCGTCATATGGCGGGCCATTGAGGGACGAGCATGAGCGAGCCGAACGTGCCAGCACAGCCCCTGTCCACAGCCGCCGCGTCGCGCGGCGTAGTTTCGGCCCCGCCCGCCAGGCCGGCGAACCGCTGGGCGTTTTTGCGCTGCCTGGCGACCTGGATGCCGGGCGGCAGCGGCGGCTTGACGGCGACGGGCACGCATATTTGGACGCATCTTAGAAACGATCATGATTGACGTCGACGCCGCGCCCTTCGCCTTTCCGCTCGACCCCGGCCATGTCGCGCTGGTCGTCATCGACATGCAGCGCGATTTCCTCGAAGCCGGCGGCTTCGGCGAGACGCTCGGCAACGACCTGACGCCGGTCAAGGAGATCGTGCCGACGGTGGCCGCGCTGATTGCTTTGTTCCGCGCTCGTGGCTGGCTTATTGTCCACACCCGCGAGAACCACGCGCCCGACCTCTCCGATTGCCCGCCGGCCAAAAGGCTGCGCGGCAAGCCCAGCCTACGCATCGGCGATCCCGGGCCGATGGGACGCATTCTCATCCGTGGGGAGCCCGGCGCCGACATCGTGCCGGCGTTGCAACCGCAGGCCGGCGAGATCGTGCTCGATAAGCCCGGGAAGGGCATGTTCTACGCCACTGACATCGGCGAGACGCTGAAGACAATGGGCATCACGCAACTGGTGTTCGCGGGCGTCACTACCGAGGTCTGTGTGCAGACTTCGATGCGCGAGGCCAACGACCGCGGCTACGAGTGCCTGCTCATCGAGGACGCGACCGCGTCCTATTTCCCAGCCTTCAAGCAGGCGGCGATCGAGATGATCCGCGCCCAAGGGGCGATCGTCGGCTGGACGACGCCGCTCGCGGCGCTGCTCAGGGCCTTGGCGTGAGCGTGGATTCGCGCTGGAGCGCGCGCAGCCCCGCCAAGGCGCCCGCGCGCGCCCGCGTCTGGGAGACGCTTCTGCGCGAGGGCGTCAATGTCGGCCCGACCTTCGACCGCATCCCCAATTTCGTCGGCGCCGATGTCGCCGCAAAACGTCTCAGCGAGTTGGACGCCTGGAAGGCGGCCAAGGTCGTCAAGTGTAATCCGGATCCGCCGCAGATCCCGCTGAGGCTGCGCGCGCTCTATGACGGCAAACTGTTGTTCTCGCCGGTGCCTTATCTGACCAAGGGCTTCCCTTATCTGCGCATCGACCCCGAAAAACTCGCCGCCAAGGGCGTCGATTTCGAGACGGCGGCGACTTCGCAGGGCTTTTTGCAATATGGCGAGCCCATCGGCTTCGAGGACATGCCGAAGCTCGATTTCTGCGTCGTCGGCTGCGTCGCCGTCACGCGCCAAGGCGGGCGCACCGGCAAGGGCGCGGGATTCGCCGATCTCGAACAGGGCATTTTCCGCGAACTTGGCCTCGTCGATGCGTCAACGCCGATCGCCACGACCGTTCATTCGCTACAAGTGGTCGACAGCGAGGCCGTCGTCATCGAGAGCCACGACAGCGCGCTGCACTATATCGCCACCGAGCGCGAGTTGATCGAGACGCGCACCACCCATCCGCAGCCGAAGGGCGTCGATTGGGCGAAGGTGCGGCCAGACCAGTTCGCTGATATCCCGTTCCTGAGCGCGCTCAAAACCTCGATCGAGGCGCGGCGAGGTTAGCGGGGAGCGCAGCCGCGCTGCGGCGGCGCGACGATTCGAAACAACTTGAAGCCATCGCCGACGACGAGAGTTTCGAGGGCCGGCGGCAGCGGCGCCTGCGCCGGCAGACGCCCGATCACGTAGAGATAGTCGAAGTCGCAGGCCAGATCCCGATAGGGCCGCAGCGCGCGCAACTGCTTCGGCGTCAACTCGGCCCGATGCGCCCCGAGCATCGGCGCGACCTCGGCGAAGGTCGGAAAGGCGCCTTCGATCGTGTCGGCGGCGGCGATGCGCTTGTAGGCGTCGCGGACGATGATCGTCGACTGGCCCTGAGTGGTGAAGAACGACGGCACGAAGGCCTTTCGGTCGAGCGCGGTAAAATCGACGCCGTGGGCAAGCGCGAAATCGTCGGCGCTCGCCAGCGCGGTGGCGACGCGGGCGCCGGCCTCGATATGGGCGTTGGGCGCCGCGCGGGTGTCGGCGATCGCCTCGTCCCCCGCGCGCCAGCGCAGCCATTCGACGCCACCAAGTCCGAGCGCCGCCGCCAGCAGCAGGGCCAGAGCGGGCCGGACCCAGCGTGGATCCATGCGGACGCGCCCCGCGCAGAGAAACAGGATGCAAGCGACGGCGGGCAGCCTCACATGGATGATCGCTCCGCTCATCGCCACCGCCGGGCAGAGCAGGGTCGCCAGCAGCAGCAGCGCCGAGACCGGCAGCGCCTCGGGCGCAATGTCCAGTCGCCCGGCGCGCCAAGCCAGACCGAAGGCCGCGAACATCGCCGCCGCGGGGACGAAATTGTAGCGGATCGCGCCCGCGCCGCTCGAATAGATAAAGATCGCCAGGAGGTTGTGCAGCCATTTGAACTCGACGCCGGTCTCGCGCCCATGCACGAACAGCAACGCCCAGGCGAGCGCAGCGGGCAGGAATATAACGGCGAGCGTCGCGAGGGCGGCGACGATATGAGCCGATCGCGCCCGCTCGCGCCACAGCCGCCCGAGTTCGAAGCCGCCGAGCAGCAGCCCGAACAGGGCCACCGCCATCAGATGCGAGAACAGCAGCGCCAAGGCGGCTAAGGCCATCGCCGCGACTAGCGCGAGCGAGCGCGGCGCCAGCAGCCACAGACCGGTCGCGGTTAGCGCTAGGCCCGCGCCGACGTGGAAATTGGAGAAGCCATAATAGAAGCTGGCGTTGACGGCGAAGAACACCGCAAACAGCGGCTGGATCGACCATTCCCGCCAAAGCGCCCGATAGATCAGCGCCGCGCCCGCGACCCAGAGCGTGACGCCGAGCGCGACGAAAACTTTCATGGCGATTTGTGCGCCGACGATCTTGGCGAGCGTCGGGACGAACAGGTCCATCGCCAGATTGGGCAGCGGCCGCAGGTCGATCGCCCAGTAGCGGGCCAGCGTCGGGTCGAGCGGCAGGTGCGAGAGCAGCGTCACCCGCGCCAGATGCGCGGGAAAATCGGTCATCGGCACGATATCGACGAGAAATAAAGGCGCCGCGAACGCCGCCGTCAGCAAAGCCGCGATCGCCCAGAAGGCGGCGCCTTCCAAGGCCGAGGCGCCTTCGGCGTCGTGAGGCCGGCTGGCGCGCATCCGCAAGGCGGCATCAAGTGTCCCCGACCGGTGGGGCGGCGAGGTTATTGCGCTCATCCTGAGGGTCTCCGCACTTTGCAGAAGACGATGCCACAGGCCGCTGAAATCGCCGCCTGTTGCGCGGCGAATTGGTGAATATCGAGTTGGCGATTATACTTAGAGTTCTCCGAGGCCTGCCCAGGGCCTAGGCGCCGGCGCAAAAACCTGTATAAGGCTGCCGCCGTCGGTCGCCCGAAGGCTGCGACCGACCTGGACGACATCCCGGCTCGGCCGTTCCCCCCTCAAAAAGGAGACTCCGATGTCGATCACCGCCGATCGCAAGGCCTTGCTCATTCGCGACTACGCCCTCAAGCCGGGCGACACCGGTTCGCCCGAGGTGCAGGTCGCGATCCTCACCGAGCGCATCACCAATCTGACCGGGCACTTCAAGTCCCACGTCAAGGACAACCATTCCCGTCGCGGCCTTCTGAAGATGGTCTCGCAGCGCCGCACGCTGCTCGACTATGTCAAGAATGTCGACGAAGGGCGCTATAAGTCGCTGATCGAACGGCTCGGCATTCGCCGCTAAGCCGGAGCGGGGGGTCGCGCCGGGCCTGTCCGTCGCGGCCGACAAGATGATGCGAAAGCTTTCGTCATGGCAGGATAGCCAGGGGATCGGCCTAAAAGCCCGAACCCCTCGCCGTCTTGCCGATGACGTATTTCAGACTGTTCGTTCCGGAGCTTTCGCATCCTCGCCACAACTAGGAAGGATGCAAAGATGTTTGATATACAACGCGAAAAACTGAATTGGTGTGGCCGCGAGCTAGTGCTCGAAACCGGCCGCATCGCCCGCCAGGCCGACGGCGCCGTGTTCGCCCAATGGGGCGAGACCACCGTGCTCGCCACCGTCGTCGCCGCCAAGACGGCCAAGCCCGGCCAGGATTTTTTCCCCCTCACCGTCGATTACATCGAGAAGGCCTATGCGGCTGGCCGCATCCCCGGCGGCTTCAAGAAGCGCGAGGGGCAACCCTCGGAGAAGGAGACGCTGGTCTCGCGCCTGATCGACCGCCCGATCCGGCCGCTGTTCCCCGACGATTTCCGTTGCGAGACCCAGGTCATCGTCACGGTGCTGAGCCATGACATGGAGACCGATCCCGACATTCTCGCGCTGGTAGCCACCTCGGCGGCGCTGTGTCTGTCCGGCGTGCCGTTCATGGGCCCCATCGGCGCCGCGCGGGTCGGCCATATCAAGGGCGAGTTGGTCGTCAATCCGACACTCGACCAGATGAAAGATTCCGAACTCGATCTCGTCGTCGCCGGCACCGCCGACGCGGTGCTGATGGTGGAATCCGAGGCCAAGGAGCTTTCGGAAGAGACGATGCTCGGCGCCGTCATGGCGGGCCACAAGGCGTTCCAGCCAGTGATCGAGGCGATCATCAAGCTGGCGGAGAAAGCCGCCAAGGAGCCGCGCGAGCTTCCGGCGAACGACCGCTCGGCCGTAGAGAAGTCGGTGCTGGAGGTCGGCGAGGCGGATTTGCGCGCCGCCTATGCGATCACCGTCAAGCAGGAGCGTTACGCCGCCGTCGACGCGGTGAAAAAGAAGGTGTTCGAGGCGCTCTGCCCCGCCGAGGGCGAGGCCAAGTTCTCGAAGGAGGAGGTCGCCGAGGCCTTCCACAATGCACAGGCCAAGGTCGTGCGCTGGAACATCCTCGACCACGGTACCCGCATCGACGGTCGCAATCTGACGACGGTTCGCCCGATCCTGGGGCAGGTCGGCGTGTTGCCGCGCGCCCACGGCTCGGCCTTGTTCACTCGCGGCGAGACCCAGGCGCTCGTCGTCGCCACGCTCGGCACCTCCGAGGATGAGCAGTTCATCGACGCGCTGGAAGGCACCTATAAGGAGCGCTTCCTGCTGCACTACAACTTCCCTCCCTACAGCGTTGGCGAGACCGGCCGCGTCGGCTCGCCCAAGCGGCGCGAAATCGGCCACGGCAAGCTCGCTTGGCGCGCCATCCACCCGATGCTGCCGGCCCCGGCCGAGTTCCCCTACACGATTCGCTGCGTTTCGGAGATCACCGAATCCAACGGCTCCTCGTCGATGGCGACCGTCTGCGGCTCTTCGTTGGCGCTGATGGACGCGGGCGTGCCGCTGAAGCGCCCGACGGCGGGCATCGCGATGGGCCTCATCCTGGAAGGCGAGCGCTTCGCGGTGCTCTCTGACATCCTGGGCGATGAGGACCATCTCGGCGACATGGATTTCAAGGTCGCCGGCACCACCGAGGGCGTCACCTCGTTGCAGATGGACATCAAGATCGCGGGGATCACCGAGGAGATTATGAAGCAGGCGCTGGCGCAGGCCAAGGACGGACGCCTGCACATCCTGGACGAGATGAGCAAGGCGCTGACCGGCGCCCGCTCCGAACTCGGTGAGTTCGCGCCGCGCATCGAGCAGTTGAAGATCCCGACCGACAAGATCCGTGAAGTGATCGGCACCGGCGGCAAGGTGATCCGCGAGATCGTCGAGAAAACCGGCGCCAAGGTCAACATCGAGGACGACGGCACGGTGAAGATCGCCTCCAGCGATCAGGCCAAGATCAGGGCGGCGGTCAACTGGATCAAGTCAATCGCCTCGGAGCCGGAGGTTGGTGCGATCTACGAGGGCACTGTGGTCAAGACGATGGAGTTCGGCGCCTTCGTCAATTTCTTCGGCGCCAAGGACGGCCTCGTCCACATCAGCCAACTCGCCAAGACCCGCGTCAACAAGACCACGGACGTCGTTAAGGAAGGCGACAAGGTCAAGGTCAAGCTGATGGGCCTCGACGATCGCGGCAAGGTCAAACTGTCGATGCGCGTCGTCGATCAGCAGACCGGCGAGGATCTGGAGAAGAAGGAGGCGGCGACCGCCGACCTCTGAGGCTCGTGGCGGCAAAGACACAGGCGCGGGTGAATCGCCTCCCGACGATCTTCGCCTAGAATTCGCCAGGGCGGCGCCTCGCCGGCGCCGCCCTGTGCGTTTTATCACAGCGTCGAACCTGGAAAGCGTCAACTATATCTACGAGACAGGCCAAGTCGGCCGAAGTCCTTAACCGCAGAGCAAGGCCCCTCGGCCAGGTTTTTCGAAGGGGTTTGACAGGGTAACGTCATGCAACTGAGTTTTACTGCGTCGCTCGACACCAACCGCGCCCAATACACGATCGGCCGCGTCTGCGCTCACACGCCTTGGCGCGCCGCCGACCGCGAGTTGGGGGCCGAAGACCGCGAGATCGCGCTGAAAGCGCTGAGCGGCGAGGCCGAGGAATATGGCGCCGACGGCGTGGTCGAAATCGCCTATGCGACTGAGGAATGTCGCGGCGGCGAATGCGAGGGCGTCAAGTTGCATCGCCTTGTCGCCACCGGCCGCGCCGTGCGGTTGGCGCTCGCGGCCTGAAGGGCGCTCTTAAGCTATGAGCCCGACGCGGCGCGCCGCGACGACGCGATAGAGCGGATCGCCCCACACGGCCTGCTCGGCGAAGGCCGAGTAGGTCAGGGAAATATCGTGCTCGTCGGCTGAGGCGATGGCCTTGGCGCGGATTTCCGGCCATTCCGGCGCGGGTCGGGCGCGCAGCGCGTCGAGCGCTTCGGCGCTCGGCAACGTGGGAAAACCGATCTTCGGGACCAGCGAAGCGATCGCCTGCCAGAAGATTCGATAGAGCGGCTCGGCGTCGTCGAGATTCGGCGCGACGAGGCGAATCCAGTGCAGGCCCGTGAGCGCATGCAGGGCGGCGAAATCCTGCGTCGCCGCGAATAAAGCCAGCGCCGTCGCCGCCAGCCGGCGCGGCGTATCCCGGCCGAAGGCGAGCCGATCGACGAGCGGCGCGAAGCCCGGCAAGGCGGCCACGGCGCGGATATTGTGCCACAACAGGTCCGTCTCGGGCTCGTAGTCGCGCACCCCCTCGATGTCAGAGACTCTGGTCAGCACTTCGCCGGGATCATCGGTGTCGGGCGCGCTTTTGCCGACAGGCGGCAACGGCATATAGCAGGCGGCCCAATAGCCGAGGGCGGCGCCGCCCTCCTCGGCGTCGTCCTTCAACGTGGCGTAGGCGAGGCGCATCAGCGGATGCAGCGCGCTGCCAGCGACGCCGGGGATGAGGCGCGGCAGGTAGCGCCGCGTCGCGCCGGAGATCCCCAATCGGCGCGTTTCTCCGCTGAAGAAGGCGCGATGATCGGTCTCCCGCGCGCGCTGGCCGAGCGCCGCCTCCCAGTCCGCTTGCGTGATCTCAGCGACGGGCGGTGGCGGGGCGACGAGGCCATTAGCTTCGCGATAGCCCTCGAACCAGTCGGCGATTCGCGGCGGCGCCGCGCCGAGGCGGTCGAGCGCGATGGAGACCATCGGAGCGTGATTGGAGAGGCAATAGGGAAACTCGGCGCTGTCCTCACGGGCGCTGGCGAGCGTGGCGTCCAGACTCATCGGGCTATCTCCGGGCGCCTGCTGACGCGCCATCTTGCGCGAATTTCGATCATCATTGCGCGGTAGTGTTCAGTTGTGTGACATTCTGGGGCGAAGCAAAATTTGTCAAGTGCGCTTGAGTGCGCTTTTGTTTGATGTATAGTTTGAGCCGGGGATTTGATCGGGAGAGGGAACATGGCGCTCACCAAACGGAATCTGCTGGGACTGGCGATGTCCGGCTGGTTCGCCCTCACCCTCGGCGCCGCCGCCAAGCCGCTCGATGGCGTGACGCTCAACGTCGCCTCGCAGAACGACCAGTTCGCCGCCGTCATGGCCAAGCTCGCGCCGCAATTCAAGGACGAGACGGGGGCGACGGTCAAGGTCGACATTCTCGATTACGGCTCGTTGTTGACCAAGACCACCGCCGATTTCATCGCCCATTCCGGCGGCTACGACGTCATCACCACCGACATCGTCTGGGCCGGGCAACTGGCCGCCAATGATTCCACCGTCGAACTCAGGCCGCTCATCAAGCGCGACTCCAAGGAGATCGACGTCGACGACATTTACCCGGTGCTGATGAAGTCGCTCGGTAATTACGGCGGCAAGCAGGTCTCCTTCCCCTTCGCCGGCTACGCCAATGTGCTCGCCTATCGCACCGATCTCTACAAGGCCGCCGGGCTCAAGCCGCCCTCGACGATGGAGGAGTTGGTCGCCGACGCCTATAAGCTGACCGACCCCGCCAAGAAGCAATATGGCTTCGTCGCCAACGGCCAGAAGGGCCCGGCGGTGGCGCAGGATTGGATGCAGTACAACGCCGAAATGGGCGGCTCGATCCTCAACGCCGCCGGCAAGCCGGCGCTCAACTCGGCCGCCAACATCAAGAGCCTCACCGTCTATCGCGATCTGTTCCAGAAGGCCGCCCCTCCGGGCGCGGCCGATTACGATTGGGGCGGGCGCGAGGAATCGTTCCGTCAGGGGCTTTCCGCCAATATGCAGACTTGGTCGGTCGGCGCGCCGGGCTATTACGATCCCAAGATGTCCAAGATCGTCGGCGAGGTCGGCATCGAGGTGGCGCCGCGCGGCGCGGGCCTGCCGAAGGTTTATGGCGTCGGCGGCTGGGGTCTCGCCATCAACGCCGACAGCAAACATAAGGAAGCCGCCTGGACCTTCATCAAATGGATCACCTCCAAGAAAGTCCACAAGCAGATGAACATGATGGGCGCCGGCAGTTTCCTGCGCAAGAGCGAACTCCGCGATCCCGAGTTGAACGCCAAGTTCCCGTTCCTGCCGGTCATCGCCGAATCCTTCGAGCACGGCGATGGCGATTATCGCCCGCGCATCCCGGAATATCCTAGGATTCAGGACATTCTCGGCACGGCGGTCAATGCGGTGCTGGTGGGAAACACCGATCCGAAATCGGCGCTCGACGAAGCGCAGAAGGCGGCGGAGAAGCTGTTCTGATTGAAGCCGCCCCGGTCGCCTTCGGCTTCGCGCAGCGCCGCCGCCTGTTCCTCGTGGCGATGGCGGCGCCGGCGGCGCTTTATGTGCTGGCGTTCGGCGTCTATCCGCTGCTGCGCGGCGTTGGCTATAGCCTCTACGACTACAACCTTCTGGCGCCGCGCCGCACGCATTTCGTCGGCTTCGGCAATTATGCCGATCTCCTCGGCGACCCCGAGATGCGGCGCGCGCTTCTCAACACCGCGCTGTTCACCGTTTCGGCGGTGACGGTCGAATTGGGTCTCGGCTTTCTCATCGCGCTCGCCCTTTGGCGCGACGACCGCTTCAACCGCATCTGCCTGACGCTCATCCTCATTCCCGTCACCATCACGCCGCTCGCCGTCGGGCTCATCTTCAAGGGGCTGCTGCTCGCCGATTACGGCCTCGTCGGCTATTGGCTGGCGCAATGGGGGATCAGCCCGCGCGGCCTGTTCGCCTCGACCGCGACGGCGTTGCCGACGCTGGTTTTCGTCGATGTCTGGGAATGGACGCCGCTGACGGCGCTGATCCTGCTCGCCGGCCTCAAAGCGCTGCCGACCGATCTCTTGGAAGCCGCCGCCGTCGATGGCGCGACGGCGCTGCGGCGGCTGCGCCAGATCGTCCTGCCGCTGATGTTGCCGGCGATCCTGCTGGCGCTGACTCTGCGCACCATCGACGCCTTCCGCGTCTTCGACATCGTTTTCGTCGCCACCGCGGGCGGCCCCGGCGACGCGACGACGACGCTGATGCTGCTCGCCGTCAAGGACGGCCTCAGCTTCTTCGACATCGGCCGCGCCTCGGCGATCGCCAATGCCATGCTGCTCTGCATCGCGGCGATCGCGGCCGTCTATATCGTGCTGATCCGCGGCGCTGACCGCAGGGCGAACGGGCGATGAGGCGGGCGCTCGATTGGGCGCGGCGGCTGTTCCTGCTGGCGCTGCTCGCCTTCTTCCTGGCCCCGTTCCTGTGGCTGGCGACGACGGCTTACAAGCCGTCCTCGGCGATCTTCTCGATCCCGCCGCGCCTGACCTTCACGCCGACGCTCGACCAGTTCCGCAACGCTTTCGCGGTGTTCGACGTGCCCTCGCTGGTGGAATCGAGCCTGCTGATCGCCGGCTTCTCGACGCTGCTGTCGCTGGTGATCGGCGTTCCCGCCGGCTATGCGCTGGCGCGCTCCGAGAGCCGGCTGGCGATGGCGGTGGCCTATGGCTTCATGGGCGTGCGGATGATCCCCGCCGTGGCGGCGCTGATCCCGTTCTATCTGATGATGCGCGATCTGCATCTGCTCGGAAGCTGGGTCGGCGTCGTGCTCATCAACGCCGTGCTGAACTCCGCCTTCGTCACCTGGATGATGTTCTCTTACTTTCGCGGCCTGCCGAAGGAGCTTGAGGAGGCGGCGTTGACGGACGGCTGCACGCCCTTCGGCGCGTTCTACAAAGTGGCGTTGCCCGCCGCGCGTTCGGGGATCATCGCCTCGGCTTTGTTCTGCACTTTGTTCGCCTGGAACGACTTCCTGTTCCCGATGTTCCTGACCCGGCTCGATTCCAAGCCGATCTCGGTGGCGTTGCTATCGGCCTATGGCACCAAGGACATCACCTGGGGCACGCTCGGCGCGCTCGCCCATGTCTCGACGATCCCCATCGTGCTGATCGTGCTGTGGCTCAACCGCTATTTCGTCCAGGGCGTGGCGAGGGGGGTTCACTAGCCGCGCGGGACAGGTCGTTGTTTCTGTTTTTCAGAGGCTTGGCTGCTAAAAACTGTCCCGTCTACGTTGGGGCGTTCGCCTGTTTCTCGTGAAACCGTCAGGGCTTGTCGCCACGCTTGGCGCAACGAGTATATTCTGAATTTCAGAATATAGCAACTTTTCGGCGATATTCCAATTGACAAGCCCATGTCTTAAGGGTTGTGTGGAGAAGAATCGGAAGGTCGCGGGGGCAGTACCCGTCAGCTCCACCAATTTGGGGCCGTAGCTCAGTTAGGAGAGCGTCCGCCTAAATCCGAACGGTCCGTCGTTTCGGCGGGCCGTTTTTTATTTGGCTTGAGCGGCGTAGGCTTGTGGGTCGCGATCTTCTCTAGCGCCGCGTCAAAGTGTGCTTTGTCTTCGTCGCAGCCGAGGTGCCTGGCCGCTTCCTTGAAGCGCTCAACTTGTGGCAGTTGTGCCGGGTTTTTTGTCATGACTATTTCGGCGTCGATCTGAGATCAAGCTCGGGCGCTCGGGCTACGGGTTTGCAGATAGTCAGATTGTGCCCCGCTACATTTCCGCTCAGTTGCAAAAGACCTAGAGAATTCCGTCCATTACTTCCATCAAAAGTGTGAAATTCATCCGCCCTAAACAAGATGGCTGTAGCCAAGTGAAGTGCGTCTGCAACCGATAAAGTTTTCCCGCCATAGTCGCTAATTGTAGAATAGTAATCCCGCAAATCGTGAGCGAGTTTGGCCACTTTTATATCGACAGATTTCCGCTCAATCCTTTGCATCAGGCCATGAAACAAATTTCCAACGCCAGCGGGAAGTTTTGATTGCAAAACTTCAGTCGTAGTGATTACGGACGTCAACATGACCGCGTCACGTTTTTTGACGCGCCCAACAACTTCCCGTACCCCGTCCATTTCGCCATGTGGACGCTCTTCGTCCTTTATCCATGCCAAAAAAAGGCACGTATCCCAATAGTAGAGCGGGCTAGACCCAGGCATCGCGAAGTTCTCTAACAAAGGCCTCGCTGGTGATGTCGCCGGTCGCGTTTGGCGCTCTACCTCGAAGGTCTTCCCAATCGGGGAGGTCACTTTCGGGAGGAAACGTCTCGATCCTATCTACAGAGATTTGATGGGGAAAATTCGCGGCGTTGCGGTATTTCAGTTTACCGAACACTTCAACTCGCCTCCCGACCGCCGCAACCGCATCATCGTACAGTTTTGGTGGAAAGTTACAGGTAATTTTTTTTGCGCCGATCCGGGGATAAACGTGAAAAACGTTCGCTCCCATATGCACATTGATCTGTTCAAGCATCCCGTCAAGGGAGCCGTCGCATTCTTCGGCTACAGACAACGCCACGTCGATCTTATTAGCTACGCGCTCGCTTAGCTCAAAGGTTTGATCTCGAAAAACAAGAGCGGCGTATTTGACGGACTTGCCGACCGGCTTTGCAAGCCCCCTGAGGTCGTCCAAAATTTCAGGGTCAACGTGATCGACGCTGCCGCCGTTCGTTAACGCGTGCGTTAGGCGCTCCAGACTTTCCAGCAAAACAGCGCCGGCATAAGCTTGCCTTGGCAAGTGTCGCGGCTCCAGAACCACCCGGATGGGGCTGCTATAAGATAGCTCCGCTATTTCAAAATACGTCGCAGCTTTACCGGAATTGGCCTCCCGGTCCAATTTGGAGAGCGTAGCACTGAGCTTTTCCAACTGGTTCATAAACGCGTTGAACCTCACGCGTCCGTTGTCCTCCGGCAAACCTTCGATAATAAGCGTAATGCGGTCGGGACTTTCCAAAACTCTCACCATCAGCCGAAGGTTCGCCGGCCTGATGAGCCCCGGTACGTTAGTCGCTTGCCCACGATCCCTCCCAATGCGCGGATGGCGCGCTCTTTGTCGTCCACGCCCAACGCGACGCGATTAGAATACCGAAAAACTGAATTCCGCAAGATAGCGGTGCAAGTGCTTCTCGCCGCAGTGCTGATAGATACCCTTCATGCCGCGCTTGAAGATAGAACAGTAGCCTTCAATCGTGTTCGTGTGTTGGGTTTGTCAACTGGAATATCGCCAACATTTTTTGACCCCTCGCGCTGGGCCAATCGCCTCAAGGGAAAGGGCGCTGCGGTCGCCGTCCCCTCCCCCTTATGGGGGAGGGTAAGGGGTGGGGGCGCCGCGAAACCTACCGCTGAATGTGGCGAGACGTTCTGGCCGACCCCCTCCCTAACCCTCCCCCGAAAAGGGGGAGGGAACGTTCGCGCGGGGATCGCGCCTATCGCTCAAACCCCCAACATCTCGCGCAAACCCGCGAAGCCGTCGTCCTCGACCCGCAGCACGCGCAAACCCGCCGCGCGCGCCGACGCTGCGCCGACATCGCTGTCCTCGACCGC
>JAJYDD010000060.1 GCA_021777795.1 Pseudomonadota bacterium
CGCCGCCGCCAGCCAGCGTGGCGCAGAAGCGGGCGTAATCGGCCAGCGTCGAGATCAGCCCCGTCCCCGCCATTTCAAAGCGCGGCGGCGCGGTGTGGTTCATGCGGTCGACGCCGGCCGCGTCGAGCATGGCGAAGCCATGCGGTTCGGCGCGGCGGTCGAGCTTATCGGGCGGGGTGTAAAAGGCGGTATCGCCCATCCCCAGCGGTTCGAAAACGCGCGCGCGCAAAACCTCGCCGAGGGAGGCGCCGGCGACGATCTCCACCACCCGGCCGAGCACATCGGTCGAGAGCCCATATTCCCACGCCATGCCCGGCTGGTGCATCAGCGGCAAGGCGGCCAGCGCCGTCATGACCTCCTCCGGGTCTCGCGCGGAATTGATGAGGGCCGCCGCATGGACGTCGCGCTGCACGGGCGAAGCGCCGGTGAAACCGTAGCAGAGCCCCGAGGCGTGGCGCAGGAGATCGTGGATCGTGATTTCGCGCCGCATCGCCGCCCGCTCCAGCCCGACGGTCGCTGTGCGGAAGGCGGGCAGGTATTTGCTCAAGGGGTCGGTCAGGAACAGCCGGCCCTCCTCCACCAGTGTCATTGCCGCGACCGAGACGATGGGTTTGGTCATGGAATAGATGCGAAACAGCGCATCGAGCGGCATCGACGGCCCCTGCGGCCGGATCGCCCCCAGCGCCCGCGCCAAGCCGACCCTGCCCCGCCGCGCCACCATCAGCGTCACCCCCGGCGCGCGGCCTGCCTCGATCTCGCGCCCGAGGAGGGCGGCGAAGCGTTCGAGCCGCGCCGACGACAGGCCAACCGCCTCCGGCTCGGCGATGGGTAAATCTGCGAATTCCTGCATTTTGTCTCCTGCGGCGAGCCCCTGCGACAATCTGGAACGGAACCGGTTCGAATTTCAACGCTTGATACCGCGCGTCGCGTCGGAAATGATGCGGCTCAACGGGCCGCAGGCTCCACGTTCACGCATCGCGACGCGGAGGGGACATGCGAATCAAAAGGGCCGCCGTCCTGACGTCCGCGCTGGCGCTTTCCGGCTGCGAGATCTCCATATTCGACCCCAAAGGCACGATCGCCGCCCAGGATGCGCAAATCCTGGTGGATTCGCTGGCGATCATGCTGGCGATCGTCATTCCTACCCTCATCGCCATCGTCGCTTTCGCCTGGTGGTATCGCGCCGGCAACACGCGCGCCCGCTATCGGCCGGATTTCGAATATTCCGGCCAGATCGAACTCGTCGTCTGGTCGATTCCGGCCTTGACGGTGTTGCTGCTGGCCGGCGTCATCTGGGTGGGTTCCCACGATCTCGACCCCGGCGCGCCGATCAAGGGCGCGGGCAAACCGCTGACCATCCAAGTCGTCTCGCTCGATTGGAAATGGCTGTTTCTCTATCCCGACCAGAAGCTGGCCAGCGTCAACGAACTGGTCGCTCCCGTGGGGACGCCGCTGCGTCTGGAGCTGACCTCCGGCAGCGTGATGACGGCGTTCTTCGTGCCGCAATGGGGCAGCATGATCTATACGATGAACGGCATGACCAGCCGCCTCAACCTGCGCGCCGACAAAGCGGGCGATTATTACGGGGAGGCTTCGCAGATCAGCGGCGACGGCTTCGCGGACATGCACTTCAAGGCGCGCGCCGTATCGGCGGATGATTTCGCGAAATGGACGCAAAGCGCCGCCGGCGTCCCGTTCGACGCCGCCGCCTATAAGGAGCTGGCCAAGCAGGGATTGGCCAACCCCGCCCTGCGCCCGCTCGCCGCGCCCGATCTCTTCAGCGACATCGTCACCCAGAAGCTGCCGCCGGGACCGGGCCCGAAACCCTCGCTGCGGCCGCCAAGCGTGGTGAACTGACATGCTGGGTAAACTGACCTGGGACGCGATTCCCTTCGATCAACCGATCCCGCTCGCAGCGGGCGCGGTCGTTGCATTGGCCGTGCTGGCGGTGCTGATCTACATCACCGTCAAGGGCTGGGTTCCCTATCTCTGGCGGGAATGGATCACCAGCGTCGATCACAAGCGCATCGGCGTCATGTATGTGGCGCTGGCGATCCTCATGCTGATGCGCGGTTTCATCGACGCGGTCATGATGCGCACGCAGCAGGCGGTGGCTTTCCGCTCGAACGGTTATCTGCCGCCGGAGCATTTCAACCAGATCTTCTCGGCTCACGGCACGATCATGATTTTCTTCGGCGCGATGCCGTTCATGATCGGGCTGATGAATTTCGTCGTGCCGTTGCAACTCGGCGTGCGGGACGTGGCGTTCCCGACGCTCAATTCGGTCAGCTTCTGGCTTACCGCCTCCGGGGCGCTGCTGGTCAACCTCAGCCTCGTCGTCGGCGAGTTCTCGCGCACCGGCTGGCTGCCCTTTCCGCCGCTGTCTGAGATGACCTATTCGCCCGGCGTCGGCGTCGATTATTATTGCTGGGCGCTGCAAATCTCCGGCGTTGGCACGGTGCTGACCGGCGTAAATTTCGTCACTACAATTCTGAAGATCCGCGCCCCCGGCATGACCTATATGCGTATGCCGATCTTCTGCTGGACGGCGCTCGCCGCCAATCTGCTCATCGTCGCCGCCTTTCCGGTGCTGACGGCGACGCTCGCGATGCTGCTGCTCGACCGCTACCTCGGCTTCCATTTCTTCACCAACACCGGAGGCGGCAACATGATGATGTTCATGAACCTCATCTGGGCCTGGGGCCATCCGGAAGTCTATATCCTCATCTTGCCCGCCTTCGGCGTCTTTTCCTGCGTGGTGCCGACCTTTTCCGGCAAGCCGGTGTTCGGCTATCGCTCGATGGTGATGGCGACGATGGCGATTTGCCTGATCGCCTTCATGGTCTGGCTGCACCACTTCTTCACGATGGGCGCCGGCGGCGACGTCAACGCCATTTTCGGCACCATGAGCGCCATTATCGCCGTGCCGACCGGGGTCAAGATCTTCAACTGGCTGTTCACCATGTACGGCGGCCGGGTGCGGTTCACCGTACCGATGATCTGGTCGGTGGCGTTCATGATCACCTTCACCGTCGGCGGCCTGACCGGCGTGCTGCTGGCGGTGCCGCCGGCCGATTTCATGCTGCACAACAGCATGTTCCTGGTCGCCCATTTCCACAACGTGATCGTCGGCGGCACGGTGTTCGGGGCCCTGGCCGGGATGACCTACTGGTTCCCCAAGGCGTTCGGTTTCCGCCTGCACGAGGGCTGGGGCCGATGGTCGGCCTATTTCACCATCGCCGGTTTCTATGTCGTGTTCATGCCGCTCTATGTGGTGGGCCTGGAGGGCATGACGCGGCGCTTGCAGCATTATGACGTCGGCGCTTGGCGGCCGTGGATGATGGTCTCCGTCTTCGGCGTGCTGCTCGCGCTGGTCGGCATCGTCCTGGAGATCGTCACGATCTACGTCAGCATCCGCGACCGCGAGAGCTTGCGGGACGAGGTTGGCGATCCCTGGGACGGCCGGACGCTGGAATGGTCGACCGCCTCGCCGCCGCCGGAATATAATTTCGCGGTGCTGCCGCACGTGGATCACGAGGAATATTACTGGCGTATCAAGCAGGCCGCCGCCCGCAGCGAGACGCTGCCGGAGGAACCGCATTACGTCGACATCGAAATGCCGCGCAATTCCGCGACCGGCTTCGTCGCCGCCTTCTTCGCAACCGTGATGGGCTTTGCTCTCATCTGGCACATCTGGTGGATGGTCGGGGTCGCCTTCGTCGGCGCCTATGCGACCTTCGTCGCCTTCGCCTGGCGTGACCATGAGGAGCATGTCATTCCCGCCGAAACCGTCGCCCGCAACGACCACGCCCGCCGCGCCGCGCGCGCCAAGGCGCTGAAGGCCTATTCTCCCCGATGAGCGCCACGGCGGCGGCCCACGCAGCCAGCCACAGCGTCGCGCGAATGCCGAGCCACACCGGCCCCGCGAACAAGCGCATCGTCACCGGCTACGGCTTCTGGATCTTCTTGCTCAGCGATTTCGTGATTTTCGCATCGCTGTTCGCCGCTTTCGCGGTGCTCGTGCACAACACCAACGGCGGGCCAGGGCCGCATGAACTGTTCGACCTCAAGAGCGTCGCGGTCGAGACGGGCGCGCTGCTGCTCTCCACTTACGCCTGCGGCCTGGCCAGCATCGCCGCGCATCGGCGCAGCGCCATCGGCTTCTACCTCGCGATGCTGGTGACGGCGATCTTCGGCGCCGTATTCCTCGGCCTTGAGATCAATGAGTTCTACGGCTTCATCGACAAGGGCGCGGGGCCACAGCGCAGCGGGTTCCTGTCCGCGTTCTTCACCCTGGTCGGCTGCCACGGATTGCATGTCAGCCTCGGGATGCTGTGGCTGTTCACGATGATAGCGCAGGTTTTCGCCAAAGGGTTCCGTGACGACATTCAGCGCCGCATTCTCTGCTTTTCACTATTCTGGCACGCGCTGGACATCATCTGGGTCGGCATTTTCACCGCAGTCTACCTCTACGGAGTCTATCTGTGAGCGACGCAAGGCAAATCCTCGAAACCGCGCCCGGCGACGAAGCCGATGTCGAGCATGAGTTCGGCGGCG
Source organism: Pseudomonadota bacterium (assembly GCA_021777795.1). Lineage (GTDB taxonomy): Bacteria > Pseudomonadota > Alphaproteobacteria > Rhizobiales > Beijerinckiaceae > Roseiarcus. The sequence goes on from JAJYDD010000060.1 coordinate 4,558, forward strand.
GTGTCATGGGCTACACGGTGGGGCTCGGCCTCGCCGCATTATTGACGGCGACGGCCTTCGTGCTGCCGGCGCTCAATCTGGTTTGGCCGCCGAGCCTGCCGATCGCGCTTGGCGTGCTGGCGATTGCGCAGATGGGCGTGCATGTGGTGTTCTTCCTGCACGTCACCACCGGGCCCGACAACGTCAACAACGTGCTGGCGCTGGCCTTCGGGGCGCTGATCGTCTTCCTCATCATCGGCGGCTCGGTGTGGATCATGCACGCCATGAACGCCAACATGATGAACCCCGCCATGCACATGTAGCAGGCTCAGCCGCCGAGGAGTTCAGCGAACCTCGATGCGGCCTTGAGGCCGGAGCCGCTCAACACCATGACGACGCGCTCGCGTGGGCCCACCCGCCCCGCCGCGGAGAGCTTGTCGAACGCAGCCGCCGCTGACGCCGAGGTCGGCTCGACGAACAGGCCCTGCTCCGCCAGCTTGCGCAGAGCCGCGACGATCTCCGCCTCCGTCGCCGCGACGGCCTCGCCGCCGCTTTCGCGCAGCGCCGCGATCATCTCTTTCAGCCGCAGTGGCGCTTTGATCGCCGTGCCCTCGGCGACGGTCGGCCGCACCTCGCGCGCGACGGGAACGTCGAGGCCCGCCGCAAAACTGGCCGCCACCGGCGAGCAGTTGAGCGGCTGGGCGGCGATGAGGCGCGGCAATCGGGCGATCTGCCCGGCGCCCAAAAGCTCGCGGAAGCCGAAATGGAGCCCGAGCAGCAGACTGCCCGCCCCGACGGGTACGATGACGACATCCGGCGCCTTAAAGCCGAAATCCTCCCACAGTTCGTAGGCGAGGGTCTTCGTCCCTTCCAGGAAGAAAGGTTGCCAGTTGTGGCTGGCGTAGAAGGTCTGTTCGGATTGGCGGATCGCCTCGGTCTGCGAGGCCTCGCGCGGCCCCTCGACCAGTTGAACCTCGGCGCCATAGGCGCGCACTTGCGCGATCTTGGCCGGCGAGGTGGAGGCCGGCGCCAGCACCTTGACCCTGAGACCGCCCGCCGCGCCATAGCCCGCGATGGCCGAGCCGCCGTTGCCGGAGGAATCCTCCAGCACCGCGCCGACGCCGAGCCCGCGCAGGTGCGACAGCATCACCGAGGCGCCACGATCCTTGAAGGAGCCGGTCGGGCTGAACCATTCGCATTTGAACGTCACGCCGCCGCGCTCGATGAGCGGCGTACAGCCCTCGCCCATCGAGATCGGCCGCGCGATGGCGCCCGCGAGCGCCGCCCGGTAGCGCCACAGCGACCGCTCGCCGCGCTCGATGTCGTCGCGGCCCAAGCCTGACCCCGGCGTCAGCAGCAGCGGGCCTCCGTCGTCGCCGCGCCAGCGCGGGACATCGAGCGGGTGGAGCGCGCCATCGCGCGGGTTGACATAGGATCGGGACATTGGACTCGCTGAGATCGGAGCGCACCGCACTATATACGCCGTAGGAACATTCGCATGACCCGCAAGATGCAAGACGACGATCTCGGCCGGCTCGCGCAAGGCATCGCGGCGGGCCTGTCCTGCCGCGAGATCGCGGCGAACCTCGGCGTCAGCCCCGCCACCGCCATCCGCTGGACCAAGCGTTGCGGGCTGGTGAGCCAGCGCTCGCGCCGGCTCGCGCCGGAAACGCGCGCCGCGCTGCGGCGGGCGCTTCGCGAGGGCGCGGCGCCGGCGGAAGCGGCGACCCGCTTCGGCGTCAGCCCGCGCACCGCCGCCCGCCTCGTCGACCCCCGTGAGGCCGAGGCGCGGCGACGGCGGTTGCTCGACGAAATCGCCGTCGGCGCTCCGCTCGACGAGGCGGCGGCGCGCGCCGGCGTCAGCGGCGTCACCGCCGGCCGCTGGGCGCGCCACGCCGGGATTGCGATTCCCGGCCGGCGCCGCGATGTCGAAGCCCTGGCCTTGTCGGCGATGGAAGACGGCATGGGCGCCGCCGAGGCCGCCGCGCGCTTTGCGCTGACACCGGCGGTCGTCGCCCGGCTCGTGCGGCGGGCGCGGCTTTCGCCGGAGCGGTTGCAGCGCCGCGAGGCCCTGTTCGCCGCCCTCGACTCCGGCCTTTCGTGCCGAAAGGCCGCCGCCGCGCTCGACATGCCGGTCGCTACCGCCATTCGCTGGGCGCGACGACGCCGCACGCAACCGCAGGCGTAGAGGCGGGATGCGCCGGCGATCAGGCGCCGCCATCGGCCCCGTCATTCACAGACTATTCATTGAGTTTTAGCCAGTCTCCCCTTCGTTTCAGGCGCGTCGCATCTCGTGACGCCAGGAGGAGGTGGATATGCGCTCGTTTGTTGGATTGGCCGCAGCGCTCGCGATGGGTTTCTCGACCGTCGCGGCCTCGGCGATGCCGTTTGACGCCGGCCTCGGCAACGGGCCGAGCGGATTGACCCAGGTGCGCTACGGCTGCGGCTTCAATGCGACGCGCGGCCCCGCCGGCCATTGCCGACCGCGCTTCAACTGCCCGCGCGGCTGGCATCCTGGCCCCCACGGGTGGCATTGCTTCCGCAACCGCTGGTGAGCGCAGCCTATCGCGGCCCATAAAAAATCGGCGCGCTCGCGCCCGCCGATTTCGTTATCATCGCCGCCTCAGGTCGCCTGCGGCTCGCTCGGCGCCTTTTCTTCCGGTGCGTCATCGTCGGGGTCGGATGCGGCGTCCGACTTGCGCTTCGGTTTGCCGCGCCGGTTCGCGACCACCACTTCGCGTTCCAGGCGCGGCTGGGGCGGACCGTCGGGATAGACGAAGCCGAGTTTCTTCTCGGCCCCATCCTCGGCGATCACCACCACCCGCACCACGCCGCCATTCTTCAGCCGGCCGAACAGCACCTCGTCGGCCAGCGGCGTCTTGATCTGCGTCTGGATGACGCGCGCCATCGGCCGCGCGCCCATCGAATCGTCGTAGCCGTGCGAGACGAGCCAAGCGCGCGCCTCGTCGGCGAGTTCGATCGACACGTTGCGGTCGGCGAGCTGCGCCTCCAGTTGCAGGATGAACTTATCGACCACGCGGGCGATGACCTCCTGCGGCAGCCGGCCGAACGGCACGACCGCGTCGAGCCGGTTGCGGAACTCCGGCGTGAACAGCCGGTTGATCGCCTCCATGTCGTCGCCCTCGCGCTTCGACTGGTGGAAGCCGAAAGCCGCCCGCTCCATGTCCGCCGCGCCCGCATTGGTGGTCATAATCAGGATCACGTTGCGGAAGTCGATCTGCTTGCCGGAATGGTCGGTGAGCTTGCCGTGGTCCATCACCTGCAACAGGATGTTGTAGAGATCGGGATGCGCCTTCTCGATTTCGTCGAGCAGCAGCACGCTGTGGGGGTGCTGGTCGATGGCGTCGGTGAGCAGCCCGCCCTGGTCGAAGCCGACATAGCCCGGAGGCGCACCGATCAGCCGCGAGACCGTGTGGCGCTCCATATATTCGGACATGTCGAAGCGGATCAGCTCCAGCCCGAGGCCGGACGCCAGTTGCCGCGCGGCTTCCGTCTTGCCGACGCCGGTAGGGCCGGAGAACAGGTAGCAGCCGATCGGCTTCTCGGGATCGCGCAGGCCGGCGCGGGCGAGCTTGATCGCCGAGGCCAGCGCCGAGATCGCGGTATCCTGCCCATAGACGACCTGTCGCAGCGTCGCTTCCAGGTGCTGCAACACCTCGGTGTCGTCTTTCGACACGGTTTTGGGCGGAATGCGCGCCATAGAGGCGATGGTCGCCTCGATCTCCTTGACGCCGATAGTCTTTTTGCGCTTGGCCTCCGGCAGCAGCATCTGCGACGCGCCGGTCTCGTCGATGACGTCGATCGCCTTGTCGGGCAGCTTGCGGTCGTGGATATATTTGGCCGACAGCTCCACCGCCGCCTTCACCGCCTCGTTGGTGTAGCGCAGTTTGTGGAACTCCTCGAAATAGGGCTTGAGACCCTTGAGAATCTCCACGGCGTCCTCGACCGTCGGCTCCTTCACGTCGATCTTCTGGAAGCGGCGCACCAGCGCCCTGTCCTTCTCGAAGTACTGGCGATATTCCTTGTAAGTCGTTGATCCAATGCAGCGCAGCGAGCCTTGCGCCAGCGCCGGCTTCAACAGGTTCGAGGCGTCCATCGCGCCGCCCGAGGTCGCTCCGGCCCCGATAACGGTGTGGATCTCGTCGATGAACAGGATCGCGTCCTTGTGCTGCTCGATCTCCTTCATCACCTGCTTGAGGCGCTCCTCGAAATCGCCGCGATAGCGGGTGCCGGCGAGCAGCGCGCCCATGTCGAGCGCGAACACGGTGGCGTTGGCCAGAACCTCCGGCACCTCCCCCTTAATGATCTTGCGCGCCAAGCCCTCGGCAATGGCGGTCTTGCCGACGCCGGGATCGCCGACGAGCAGCGGATTGTTCTTCTGGCGGCGGCAGAGCACCTGAATCGTGCGCGACACCTCGGACTCGCGGCCGATCAACGGATCGACCCGGCCGTCCTTCGCCTTTCGGTTGAGGTTTACGCAATAAGCGTCGAGGGCGCCTTCCTTTTTCTTGCTGTCGCCGCTGTCCTTGGCCTCCTTCGCCTCGCGCGCTTCGGCCTCCTCGTCGACGCCGCGCGGCGCGCGCGAGGGGTCGTTGAGGCCGGGGCGCTTGGCGATGCCGTGGCTGATGTAATTGACGGCATCGTAGCGGGTCATGTCCTGCTCTTGCAGGAAATAGGCGGCGTGACTCTCGCGCTCGGCGAAGATGGCGACCAGCACGTTGGCGCCCGTCACCTCCTCGCGGCCGGAAGATTGCACATGAATGGCGGCGCGCTGGACGACGCGCTGGAAGCCGGCGGTCGCCTTGGCTTCCTCGCCGTTGTCGATCACCAGGCTCTGCAACTCGTTGTCGACATAGCGCACGACGGTTTTGCGCAAGCCGTCGAGATCGACGTTGCAGGCGCGCATCACCGCCGCCGCGTCGGGATCGTCGAGCAACGCCAGCAGAAGATGTTCTAGCGACGCCAACTCGTGGCGATGTTCGTTGGCGATGGCGAGGGCGCGGCGCAGCGTCTTCTCAAGCGCCCTGGAGAATACTGGCATCACGACCTCACTTCTTTTCCATAATGCATTGCAGCGGGTGCTGATTCTTGCGCGCGTGGTCCATCACCTGCGCAACCTTGGTTTCGGCGATCTCGTAGGTGAAAACGCCGCACTCCCCTACGCCGTTGTGGTGGACATGCAGCATGATGCGCGTGGCCTCCTCTGGGTTCTTGTTGAAGAACGACTGCAAAATGGTGATTACGAACTCCATCGGCGTATAGTCGTCGTTCAGCAACAGCACCCGATACATGTTGGGGCGCTTGGTCTGCGCCCGCGTGCGCGTGATGACTGCCGCGCCCGAGCCCGGCGTGTCGGCCCCGCGCCGCGGCTCCTTGGCCGCCATCGTCACCCGCGCCGCCGCCGTATGCTGCGGCGCGGCGCGATTGGAGAACCATCTGACGATCAACGCCATGCCTGCCCGAAATCGGCTGAAAAGCGGAAGCGGCTCGGCGATCAAGTAGGGACCCCATTTTAGCGCCGCGGACGACAACCGCCTTGCCTCGGCGCACAGAACCGCCAGACACATCTAGGCGCCGAAAGGCCGAGGCGCCAGAGGGCCGACGCAACACGGTCAAGTTCGCCAATTCCGCCTGGAAGCGCAAGAGGTCGCGACAACAAAAAAAGGCCGGCGCTGACGCCGACCTTTCGCGATTGCGTGAATTTGGCAAAAAGAGCTGCGGCCCTTGGGCCGCCCGGCGCCCTTAGCGCTTGCGCCCTTAGTGCTTGGCGTTGAGCGAAAACGCGCTCTGGGCCGGTTTCATCGCATCTGCGGCCAGCTTGGCGAAGATCTCGTTGATCTTGCTCGACTTGGCGACGAAGCCTTCGAAGGCGGATTTGGCGTATTCGGTCTGGATCTGCACCGCCGTCTCGACCGACTTGGCGCCCATGAGGCGCTCCATCGCCTGCGCGCCCGCCGCCATGGACTGCTTGGAATATTCGGCGGTCTCCGCCGCGATCTCCTGCAAGCCCTTGGAGAAGGTGGCCGCAAAGGCGGTAGCGGTCTCGACCTGCTGCTTGGACATGTTCTGGAAATCTTCGAAAGAAAGCGCGCCCATGATAGCCTCGCAATTAGCTGCGGCCGCGACGACGCTCGCCGCTGCTCAAAAAAACATCTAGGTGCAGCGCACAATTAAGTCAATCAGACTTTCGCATCGCAACATAAAATCGGGCTGCCGCGACGGCGAGTCGATTCTCGAAGACGCGGTTAATCGAATTTAATTCCGACATATCAATTATTTAAGCGAACATTGACCTGCGCCGCGATCCGTGCTCGCCGCCAACAGGCGCTTTTTCAAGGGCTTATGACGCGAATCGGCGGATGCCGCCGATGCCATTAACGACGGCGTAACCGCGATCTCATAGGGTTCACAGCTGTGTGCGTTTTGCAACGGCGTCCGTTCGTCGGGCAAGGTTGCGAGGGGTTAAGGGCGCGTCATGGCATTTGGTGAACTGCGATTGGGCTTGTCTCGTCTCGCGCCGCTCGCTGCGGGGCTTTGCGTGGCTGCGTCGGTCCTGACCCTCAGTCCACATCCCGCCGAGGCGCGTATGCGCCATCACCATTATCGTCATCATTTGCGGGTCCGCAGCGTCCCGCGCGCCGTCTCCTATTCCGTGCCCCCGGAAGTGCAGCCCAGCAAATATTCCGCCATCGTCGTCGACGCCCACACGGGCCGCGAATTGTGGGGCGTCAACGAGAACGCGCTGCGTCATCCGGCCTCGCTGACCAAGGTGATGACCCTCTATCTGCTGTTCGAGCAGCTCCAGAAGGGCAATCTGACGATGGAATCGCGCATCCCGTTCTCCGAACATGCGGCGGCGCAGGAGCCCTCCAAGCTCGGCGTCTCGCCGGGGAACTCCATTTCGGTCGAGCAGGCGATCAAGGCCGTCGTCACCCGCTCCGCCAATGACGTCGCGGTGGCGATTGGCGAGAAGATCGGCGGCAGCGAATCCAATTTCGCCGCCCTCATGACCCATAAGGCGCATGAGATCGGCATGTCGCGCACCCTCTATCGCGACGCCTCGGGCCTGCCCAACGACGAGCAACTGACGACGGCGCACGACCTGTCTGTGCTCGGGCGCGCGATGCAGCAACGCTTCCCGCAATATTTCCATTATTTCTCGCTGCGCGAGTTCACTTACAACGGGCAGGTCATCGGCAATCACGATCACCTCTTGGGCCGCATCGACGGCGTCGATGGCATCAAGACCGGCTACACCAACGGCTCCGGCTTCAATCTCTTGACCTCGGTGCATCGCGATGGGCGCGCGCTGGTGGCGGTGGTGATGGGCGGCATTTCCGGCCCCGCCCGCGACCGACTGATGGCGCGCCTGATCGAAACCCATATCGCCGACGCCTCGGTTGGCGCTGCCACGACGCGCGTCGCCGAATCCGACGTCGAGGAGACGCCGCCGCCGCCGCCGCGCGCCGCCGAACGTCAAGAGGTCGCCGACGTCGAGCCGGCGCGCGACGCCGAGCCGCAGGGCCAGGGCGACGCGAGCGATGACGACGTCCAGCCGCCGCCGGCGCCGCGCCCCGTCCGACAGCCGAGGGCCAACGCCGCGCTTCTCGCCGAGGCCGCTTCGCTCGATCCGAGCAAGCTCGGCTGGCGCGCCGGCCCTGCGGGCAAGCGGCTCGTCCACGCCAAGGGTGAGGAAACCCGCGTCGCCCGCGTAGACGAGGAGGCGCCCGTCCTCCCCCGCAAAGGCGGCTGGTCGATCCAGATCGGCGCCGCCGACAACCCCGCCAAGGCGCGCCGGCTGCTTCGTCGCGCCGAACTGCGCCATCCCGCTCTCGCTCAGGCCCACTCCTCCACCGAGAAGATTCGCAAGCATGGCGGCACGCTCTACCGCGTCCGTTTCGCCGGGCTGGATTCCGCCCAAGCCGCAAAGGCGTGCCGAGATCTCAAGCACGGCGGGTTGGAGTGCTTCACAACCCGAGATTGAGCGTTTGTTAAATCATGCCCGTTAAAGTTGCCAAACGGTGTTGCGTTCCGGAGTTCGCGTGTCCATGTCAGCCCAGCAGAACATCCTTGGCCTGATTGACCCTCGCGGCCAGAGCGGTCGAGCCGCCATGATCTGGATGAAGCTTCTTCATCAGACCGCGGTGCGCGGCGACGATCTGCTCGCGTCCCGCGCCCTTCGTCAGGCCCAGGATTTCGTACGCCTCATCGCGGGACAGCGCCCCGCCGCTCCAGTTGCCCGCCCGCGCGTCGCCATCACCCTGCTGTGCCTGTCGCCAGCCGGCGAACCGGCGGTCGAGATAAGCTTCTAGCAGCGCCGCACCCTCGGGATCGTCGCTGCGGCAAAAGCGATAGACGGCCAGGCAATCGGCGCGCGTCATCGCGTCGAGCACCCGGCCGGCGAGCGGCCCGGCGAGCACGCGCCCGCTCATCTTGCCGTTCTCGCGATCAAGCTGCATTTCGATCGAGGCCGATCTGGCCACCGACACGCGGGATTTCGCACCGCCCCACCCGGCCGCGTTCATCATCGCCGCGAACGGATTGCCGCCGCCGCGCAGCACATTGGCGAACATCAGGCTCGCCAACATGCCGACCAGCCCGAAACTGCCGCGCAGCAGCAGCCCCAGCAGCGCCGCGACGCCGACCGCGTAGCCGCCGCCGCGCACGATTTTGGCGGCCGAGGCCGGCGTCACCCGGCCAAACCAACGGATCGCCATCAGCACGAAATAAAGCGCGAACAGGCCGAGGATGAGTTGCGGCATCGTCAGCCCTGCATCTGTTCGAGCAGCGGCCGCGCCGCCGCCTCGCGCCCGGCGAGCGCCGCCAGAGCTTCGCGCCCGCCCGCCGCATAAGCCGCCGCCGCGCGCAAAAGCGTCGCCAGCCGAGCCGCCGCGCCGGCGTCGAAGGCGCCATAGGCGCCGCCAGTCAGGCGCGCGATGTCCTGGAACGCCCGCTGCGCCCGCCGGTCATCGCCCTCCTGGAACATGAAGGCCTTGACGCCGGCCAGCGCCAGTTCGCCGGCGAGGCCGTTGAGTTCCTCGCCGTCCTCTTCCATCGCATCGCCGACGCAGACCAGCGCGCCGACGCGCGCCGCCCGGGCCTCGTCGCGCGCATGGGCGAGCATGCGCCGCCATTGCGT
>JAJYDD010000577.1 GCA_021777795.1 Pseudomonadota bacterium
CATGCGGGTCTTGCGCAAAGTCACCTTGGCGCCGATCGGCATGTTCTCGCGCACCTTGAAGGTGGAGATCGCCTTGCGGGCGCGGGTGACGACCGGCTTCTGGCCGGCGATCAGCGCGAGATCATTGGCGGCTGACGTCACCTTCTTGGTGTCGTTGACGGCCTCGCCGACGCCCATGTTGAGCACGATCTTGTCGATTTTCGGCACTTCAAGCTTGTTCTTGTAGCCGAACTCTTTCATCAGCGCGGGCGCGATTTCCTGGTCGTACTGGACCTTCAGCCGCGCGACATAGTCTTTCGGCGCGGCCTGCACCTTGCCTGCGGCGGCGACTTCGCTCTGCGTCGGACGACCCTTGGTTTTCGGCTCCGGCTTACCGCCGCCCTTGGGGGACGAGGAATCCTTTGCCGTCTTGGCGGTCTTGCCGCCCTTGTCCTTGGCCTCAGCCATCGATCAAATCTCCGGAACGCTTGGCGAAACGGACCTTGCGGCCGTCGTCGAGAACCTTGAAGCCCACGCGGGTCGGCTTGCCGTCCTTGGGGTCGGCGAGCGCGAGATTGGAGAGGTCGATCGTGGCTTCCTTCGACAGGATGCCACCCTCCGCGTTCTGCGCGCTTGGCTTGGTGTGGCGCTTGACGAGGTTGACGCCCTCGACGATGGCGCGCCCAGCGGTCGGAGAGACCGAGCGGACTTCGCCCGTGCGGCCCTTGTCACGGCCGGCGAGCACGACGACCTTGTCGCCCTTTTTGATCTTTGCGGCCATTACAGCACCTCTGGCGCGAGCGAGATGATCTTGACGTGGTTCTTGGCGCGCAACTCGCGCGGCACGGGCCCGAAGATGCGGGTGCCGACCGGCTCGCTCTGGTTGTTGATGAGCACCGCGGCGTTGGAGTCGAAGCGGATGACCGAGCCGTCCGCGCGGCGGATGTCCTTGGCGGTGCGCACGACCACCGCCTTCATCACGTCGCCCTTCTTCACCTTGCCGCGCGGAATCGCCTCCTTAATGGAGACGACGATGATGTCGCCGATCGAGGCGTAGCGGCGCTTCGAGCCGCCGAGCACCTTGATGCACATCACGCGACGCGCACCGGAATTGTCGGCGACATCAAGGTTGGTTTGCATCTGAATCATGTTCTGGCTTCCTTTCCGGATGGTCTCCGGAGACTAGTCGTCCCCAGACCGCGTCCGACGAGGGCGCGTCGCCCCCGGCTTGTTTGTTGCCCGTCGTTCAGCCGGCGTCCACGCTGGCTGCCGTTTCCGGCTCAGGCGCCGGCGCCTTCGGCGCGCGCGCGGCCTCGTCGATGACGATCCAGCGCTTCAGCCGCGAAATCGGCTTGGTCTCCTCGATGGAGACCGTGTCGCCGACCTTCTGCGTCTTGTTCTCGACATGGGCGTGATAGTTCTTGGACTTGCGCACCGTCTTCTTGAGAAGTGGATGCGTGAAGCGGCGCTCGACCTTCACGACGAGGGTCTTCTGCTGCTTGTCCGAGACGACGACGCCCTGGAGGATACGCTTCGGCATGGGCGTCAGCCCTCCTTCTTGGCCGCGGACTTCTGCGCGGCGATGGTCTTCACGCGGGCGAGATCGCGACGCACCACGCGCACGCGCGCGGTGTCCTGCAACTGGCCGCTCGCACGCTGGAAGCGCAGATTGAACTGCTCCTTCTTCAGCTTGAGGGCCTCGTCATCGAGCTGGTCCTCGGTCATCACGCGGAGATCCGCGACGCGGGCTTTCGCTTTCATCTTGAAAACATCCTACTCGGCAATTCGCTGAATGAAGCGCGTCTTGATCGGCAGCTTGGCGGCCGCGAGCGCGAAGGCCTCGCGCGCGATCTGCTCGGGCACGCCGTCGACCTCGAACATGATGCGGCCCGGCGCGACGCGGGTCACCCAAAATTCCGGCGCTCCCTTGCCTTTGCCCATGCGCACCTCGATCGGCTTCTTCGATACCGGCACGTCGCAGAACACACGGATCCAGACGCGGCCGGCGCGCTTCATGTGGCGGGTCAGCGCGCGCCGGGCAGCCTCGATCTGGCGCGCGGTGACGCGCTCCGGCTCCAAGGCCTTGAGGCCGAACTCGCCGAAATTAAGCTCAGCGCCGCCCTTGGTGTTGCCGCTGATCCGGCCTTTGAAGGCCTTGCGGAACTTGGTTCGCTTGGGTTGCATCATGATCGTGCACTCGTCTCTCTATCAGGCCGCGTCGCGCCCGCGACGGCCGCCTTCGCGGTCGCGACGGTCACGGCCTTCGCCCTCGGGACGATCGCGGCGCTGGCGATGGGTGGACTGGTTGTCCGCCTCGTGCATGCGCCGGTCCTGCGCCATCGGGTCGTGTTCGAGAATCTCGCCCTTGAACACCCACACCTTGATTCCGCAGGTGCCATAAGCGGTGTGCGCGGTAGCGACGCCGTAATCAACGTCGGCGCGCAGCGTATGCAGCGGCACGCGGCCCTCGCGATACCACTCAAGTCGGGCGATCTCCGCCCCGCCGAGACGGCCGGAGCAGTTGATGCGAATGCCCTCGGCGCCCAGTCGCATCGCCGATTGCACGGCGCGCTTCATGGCGCGGCGGAATGCGACGCGGCGTTCAAGCTGCTGGGCGATCGAATCGGCCACCAGCGTCGCGTCGATCTCGGGCTTGCGCACTTCGACGATGTTGATCGCCACTTCCGACTTCGTCAGCTTGGCGACCTGCTTGCGCAGCTTGTCGATGTCGGCGCCCTTCTTGCCGATCACCACGCCGGGACGCGCCGAGTAGATGTTGACCCGGCACTTCTTGTGCGGCCGCTCGATGACGATCTTGGAGATCGCCGCCTGCTTGAGGCCCCCCATGAGAAC
>JAJYDD010000578.1 GCA_021777795.1 Pseudomonadota bacterium
GACCGGGATTTGCCCGACCACGACTTTCGATGGCGAGCCGCTCTATCGCGAGGGTCAGGCGCCCAGCCCGGAGGAGATAGCCGACCGGCGGCGCGCCTATTTCGCGCCTTATCACGAAGCGCTGGCGGGCGAGATCGCGCGGCTGCGCGCGCGCCATCCGCGCGTTGCGCTCTACGACGCCCATTCCATCCGCTCGCGCATCCCGCGATTGTTTGACGGCGAATTGCCGCTGTTCAATCTGGGGACGAACGACGGGCGCGCCTGCTCGCCTGCGTTGCGCGGGCGGCTCGGAGGCATACTCGCGGAGAGCGGGCAAAGCCATGTCATCGACGGGCGCTTCAAGGGCGGTTGGATCACTCGCGCCTTTGGGCGTCCTCAAGAGGGCGTCGAGGCGGTGCAGATGGAGCTTGGTTGTCGCGCCTACATGGAGGAACCCGAGCCGATCGGCCCCGATAATTGGCCGACGCCGCTCGATCCCCGCCGCGCGGCGCCGACGCGCGCGACGCTGAAATCCGTCCTGCAAGCCATGCTGATCTTCGTTGGAGAAACGCCGTGAACAGCTCCCGTCTCGACAACATGCGCGTCGTCAGAGCGCCGCGCGGCCCTGAGATCAGCGCCAAGAGCTGGCTCACCGAGGCGCCGATGCGCATGTTGATGAACAATCTCGACGCCGAGGTCGCCGAGCGTCCCGGCGAACTCGTCGTCTACGGCGGCATAGGCCGCGCCGCGCGCGACTGGAACGCCTTCGACCGCATCGTTGAAACCCTGCGGCGGCTAGAGGCGGATGAGACGTTGCTGGTGCAATCGGGCAAGCCGGTCGGCGTATTCCGCACCCATGCCGACGCGCCGCGCGTGTTGATCGCCAACTCCAACCTTGTGCCGCATTGGGCGACCTGGGATCATTTCCACGAACTCGACCGCAAGGGCCTCATGATGTACGGCCAGATGACGGCGGGCTCCTGGATTTATATCGGCAGCCAGGGCATCGTGCAGGGCACTTACGAGACCTTCGTCGAAATGGGCCGACGCCATTACGGCGGCTCGTTGAAGGGCAAGTGGATACTCACCGCCGGGCTCGGCGGCATGGGCGGGGCGCAGCCGCTGGCGGCGACGATGGCGGGCGCTTCGTTGCTGGCGATCGAGTGCCGGCCCTCCAGCGTCGAGTTCCGGCTGCGCACTGGCTATCTCGACGTCGCGGCGAAAGATCTCGACGAGGCGCTGACGATCATCGAGCGGTCAATCAAAGACGGCAAGCCGATCTCGGTCGGCCTCGTCGGCAACGCGGCTGAGGTGCTGCCGGAGTTGCTGCGGCGGGGCGTCAGGCCCGATGTCGTCACCGATCAGACTTCGGCGCATGATCCGCTGAACGGCTATTTGCCGAAAGGGTGGAGCCTCGCGGACTGGGAGGCGCGCCGCGCCAGCGACCCGAAGGGTGTCGAGCAGGCGGCTCGCGTCTCGATGGCGGGGCACGTGCGGGCGATGCTCGCCTTCCAACAGGTGGGCGTCCCGACGGTCGACTATGGCAACAACATCCGCCAGATGGCGCTCGAAGAGGGCGTCGCCGACGCCTTCGCCTTTCCGGGCTTCGTGCCGGCATACATCCGGCCTTTGTTCTGTCGCGGAATCGGGCCGTTTCGCTGGGCGGCTTTGTCGGGCGACCCCGAAGATATCTATCGCACCGACGCGAAGGTGAAGGAGTTGATCCCCGACAATCCGCATCTGCACAATTGGTTGGATATGGCGCGCGCGCGCATCAAATTCCAAGGCCTGCCGGCGCGCATTTGCTGGGTGGGTTTGGGCGATCGTCACCGCCTCGGCCTCGCCTTCAACGAAATGGTCGCGAGGGGCGAACTCAAGGCGCCTGTCGTCATCGGCCGCGACCATCTCGATTCCGGCTCCGTCGCCTCGCCCAACCGCGAGACCGAGGCGATGAAGGACGGATCTGATGCGGTCTCGGATTGGCCGCTGCTCAATGCACTGCTGAATTGCGCTTCGGGGGCGACCTGGGTGTCGCTGCACCACGGCGGGGGCGTCGGCATGGGCTATTCCCAGCATGCCGGCATGGTCGTCGTCTGCGACGGCTCTGCGGCGGCGGCGGCGCGCGTTGGGCGCGTGCTGTGGAACGACCCCGCGACGGGGGTCATGCGCCATGCCGACGCCGGCTACGAGGACGCGATCGACTGCGCGCGCGCGATGAAGCTCGATCTGCCGAGCGTCGCAAGCTAACGATGTTTCGCGGCTTGCGCGTCCCGCCCGGCAGGTGCTTATTGTCGCCGCGTCAGGCCTCAGGGGAGGATAGGGTATGTCGTTTTTCATCCGCGCGCTGGTCGCGACGGCGAGCCTTGCGCTCGTCGCCGGGGCGGCCCGCGCCGACGATCTCAAAGTCGCGCTGATCTATGGCCGCACCGGGCCGCTGGAGGCCTACGCCAAGCAGACCGAGACGGGCCTGCGCATGGGGCTGGAATATGCGACCAAGGGCAAGATGGAAGTCGCGGGCCGCAAAATCGTCATCATCACCAAGGACGACCAGGGCAAGCCCGATCTCGCCAAAAGCGCGCTGACGGAAGCCTATGAGGACGACGGCGCCGACATCGCCATCGGCACCACCTCCTCGCCCGCCGCCATCGCCATGCTGCCGGTGGCCGAGGAGCACAAGAAGATCCTCATCGTCGAGCCTGCGGTCGCCGACCAGATCACGGGCGAGAAGTGGAACCGCTACATCTTCCGCACCGCGCGCAATTCGACGCAGGACGCGATCTCCAACGCCGTCGCCATCGGCGCGCCGGGCGTTCAGATCGGCGTGCTGGCGGTCGACAACGCCTTTGGG
>JAJYDD010000579.1 GCA_021777795.1 Pseudomonadota bacterium
CCGAAATCTCGCGCGGGCCGAGATCGACGACGCCGGTGAAGCCCATATCTTCGAGCCAGCGATGCAGATCGGCGGTATCGAAATAACTGCGGAAGCCTTCGCCGAGCGCGGCGACGCGCTCGGCCATGCGTTCGTGGAACAGCCGATGGCCGGGCGAATCGATCGAGGCCGGCGGGTTGGCATAGTCGAATACGATGTCCGCCCCGCCGCCTATGCCGGCCACGAAGCGCAGCGTAGTCTCCACCCCTTCCGGCGTCAGATAGGGCGTCACGCCGAGCCAAAGGAAAGCCGTGCGGGCGCTGGCGTCGAAGCCCGCCGCGGCGAGCGCCTCGCCGAGCCCCTGGCGCTCGAAATCGCAGGGCGCGAAACGCAGGTGCGCCGGCAGGACGACGCCTGCGGCGGTGAGGCGGCGGCGCTTCTCGGCCTGGGTGGCCGGGTGATCGACCTCGTAGACGGCCAAGCCCGCGACTGGCGCGAGGCGGCAGGCGAAAGTGTCGAGCCCGGCCCCCAGCACGACGACCTGCCGCGCGCCCTGCCCGATCGCCGCGCGGGCGACGTCCTCGGCGATGCGACTGCGCAGCGCCACGAATACGCGCAGCGGCTTCAGCACGGGATCGCCGCTGCGCTCCAACAACGCCGGCAAATCCTCGCCAAGCACGGCGGCGGCGAGCGGATCGACGAACACGCTGGCCCCGTCGAAAACCTGATGCGCGGCGCGATAGCCTGCGGCGGATAGCGCGGTGCGGCTGAACTGGCCTTCGATCATGGCGACGGCGCTCCCGATGCGATGGGAGCTATCGTAACCCAACCCCGCGACGATTGCGCGCCGCCGCGCGATGGTTCACTCTACACATGGCGACGCCGGGAAACGGCGCGCGGCGACAGGGAGGATGCTTATGCTCGGGCTGATGCAGAACCGTCCGCTGCTGATTTCGGAAATCCTGAATTACGTCGAGCGTCTGCACCCGGAGCGCGAGATCGTCTCGCGCGATCCCGACGGGATCATTCACCGCACGAATTACGGCGAGATCGCCGGCCGCGCGCGCCGGCTCGCGTCGGCGCTGAAAGGGCTCGGCCTCCAGCCGGGGGATCGCTTCGCCACGCTGGCCTGGAACACCTACCGCCATTTCGAGATCTATTATGGCGTCACGGGCTCCGGCCTCGTGCTGCACACGGTCAACCCGCGCCTGTTCCCCGAACAACTCCAGTACATCATGAACCATGCCGAAGACGCCTATGTCGGCTTCGATCCCGTGTTCACGCCGCTGGTCGAATCGCTCGCCCCGCATCTGCCCGGGGTCAAGGGCTGGATCGCGCTCTGCGACCGCGAGCACATGCCGAAAGCGCAAGTCGCCAACCTCATCTGCTATGAGGAGCTTCTGGCCGCCGCCGCGCCGGATTTCGTCTGGCCGAGCTTCGACGAGAACACGGCCTGCACGCTTTGCTACACCTCCGGCACCACCGGCAATCCGAAGGGCGTGCTCTACAGCCACCGCTCGACGCTGCTGCATGGCTTGGCCGCCAACGCCGCTGACGCGCTAGCCTTCAGCGCCCGCGATTCAATCCTGATGGTGGTGCCGCTGTTTCACGCCAATGCCTGGAGCCTGCCGTTCTCCGGCGCGATGGCCGGCGCGAAACTGGTGCTGCCGGGGCCGAAGCTCGACCCGGAAAGCCTCTGGATGCTGATGGAGACGGAAGGGATCACCAAGGCGCTCGGCATCCCGACGATCTGGCTCAATTTCATCGCCTGGGTCGAGGCCAACAAGACGAAGGAGGAAATCGCGCGGCTGAAGCTCAAGCTGGTGGGCAGCGGCGGCGCGGCGGTCCCGCGCGCCACGATCGAGAAATTCCGCGATCTGTTCGGCGTCTATGTCCTGCAAGCCTGGGGCATGACCGAGACGAGCCCGCTCGCCACCACCGGCGCGCCGCTGGCCAAGCACGAGGGCGTCGCGCAATCCGAACTCATCGAGATGCAGATCAAGCAGGGCCGGCAGGTGTTCGGCATCGAGGTCGGACTGTTCGGCAAGGACGGCGAGCGGCTGCCGCACGACGGGGCCTCCGTCGGCGAGCTTAAAGTGCGCGGAAACTGGGTGATCTCGGGCTATTTCAAGGGCGTCGGCGGTCAGGTGATGGACGCGGAAGGTTGGTTCGGCACCGGCGATGTCGCCGCCATCGACCCCGACGGCTATGTGCGGCTGACCGACCGATTGAAGGATGTCATCAAATCCGGCGGCGAGTGGATTTCCTCCATCGAAATCGAGAACATCGCGCTCTCGCATCCGGACGTGTTCGAGGCGGCGGTGATCGCCATTCCGCACCCCGTTTGGCAGGAGCGACCGTTGCTCATCGTGCATCCCCGCCCCGGCCGCACGCCGACGAAGGAATCGATCCTCGACTTCCTATCGACCCGCATCGCCAAATGGTGGATGCCGGACGACGTGGTTTTCGTCGAAAGCCTGCCGCACACGGCGACCGGAAAGCTGCTCAAGACGGAGTTGCGCAAGACATTTGGCGGCCAGCTCGCCGTGGCGGGGTGACGACGACAGCGGCCCCGGCTTTCGCCGGGGCCGCTCCAAACATTATCCTGATTGGCGATATCGCGAGACTACTGCCCCGCGCCCGCGCCACCGGCTGCGCCGGCGCCACCCGATGCACCCGCGCTGCCGCCCGCGCCCGCACTCGCGCCGCCGCCGATGCTCGCGCCGGAACCCATGCCCGAGTTGATTCCCGCGCTCGGGCCGGCATTCGCGCCCGGGGTCATGCCTCTGCTGTCGGGAGCCGCCGCGCGGCCCTCGTGCATCGTGCCGTTATTGCCGCTGA
>JAJYDD010000580.1 GCA_021777795.1 Pseudomonadota bacterium
GCCGCGCGGGCGGGCGCGCGCAGGGTCGAGGCCAGCGAGATCGACCCTTTCGCGCTCGCCGCCATCGCGCTCAACGCCGAGGTCAATGGCGTCGAGATTTTTCCGCGCGCCGGCGATCTCGTAGGGAGCGACGAGGGCTGGGAGGTCGTGCTGGCCGGCGATGTCGCCTATGAGCGCGACATGGCCGCCGCCGTCGCCGATTGGCTGGAGCGGTTGGCGCTTCGCGGCGCGCAGGTGCTGATCGGCGACCCCGGCCGCGCCTATCTGGCGCGCGACCGTCTGGAGCCCATCGCCGAATACAGCGTGCCGGTGACGCGCGAACTCGAAGACAGCGAGATCAAGCGCACGGGCGTATTTCGGTTTGCGCGCCGGGCGGCCTGAGCGCGACCGACGCTGAGATGCGCGCGGCTGGCTTGCGCCCTGCGGCGGCGCTGCTTAAGCCGACAACCCGCCGTTCATCGCCAGAGAAGACCCGCGTGAAACCTTGGCTCGCAGCGCATTGGGTTCCAGCCGCCTTGATGATGGGGCTGATGCTCTTGCTGATTATGCCGGTCGGCGTCGGCGACCGCTCGACCGGCCAAATGCTGATCTATCTGACGCTGCCCGGCTACATGCTGCATCAGGTGGAGGAGCATTGGGGCGACCGCTTCCGAATCTTTGTCAACACCCATGTTTTCGGCGGCCTTGAAGCGCTGAGCGTCGGCGATGTGCTGTGGATCAACCTTCCCGGGGTCTGGGGCGTCAATCTGCTATGCCTTTACGCCAGCGCGCTCTGGGGGCCGGGATGGGGGCTGACCGCCGTCTATCTGATGCTCGTCAATGGCCTCACCCATATCGCAAGCGCGGCGGCTTCGCGTGTCTATAACCCCGGCCTCGTCACCAGCCTCGTTATCTTCATGCCGCTGTCGATAGCCGGCTTGGCGCTCATCCCCGCCGCCGCGCCGCAGCACATTCTCGGGCTCGCGGTGTCGCTCGCCATCCACGCGGCGATCGTCGCGCGCGTCGTGGGAGAAGCAAAAGCGCTGCGTAAGGCGGGCTAGTCGCTTGATCGCCCAGCTTGCTCGCAACCGCGTTGCGAAAAGGCGCGGCGCCGCTTTGGGGCCGCGCTGGACAGACCCCGCCTTCGCTTTATATTCGCCGAGTTCGCGCGTTTGGCGCGGGGGCGGTTACTCTACGACATGACAGACGCTATCGCCGACCATTACAAGGGCTTGGCTGCCGCCTATACCGACGCCATTCGCGCCAGCGACTTCAAAGCCAATATCGTGATGTTCTTCCTGTCGCTGACGATGGGGCCGATCATCTTCAACCACGACAAGTTCCCGCATTTCCTGACGCTGCCGGCGTTGCTGGCGCCGTTTCTGCTCGTGTTTTTCAGCCTGTTCGTCGCGCTGCTGCCGCGCTACCCTCGGCGCGGGCGGTCGAGCTTCTTCATCTCCGGCAAGGCGACGCCGGCTGATTTCCTCTATCGCGGCCCCAACGCCAAGGAGGCGCAGGAATTGCAACTGCGGGTGGCGATCCTGTCCGATATTCTCTACTGGAAGACGATGTGCCTGCGCGTCGCCTTTTTCATCTGCATCGCTTGCGTCCTGGCCGCGGCGCCGCTGTTGGCGATCTACGCCAGATGATCGAGGAACTCGACGGCCACGCGCCGACGCGGCGGCAGGTCTCGTCCCAGGACGCGGCGACCCATTACCGCAACATCATCGGCGGCTTCACCGAGACGATCCGGCTCAGCGACTTCAAGGCCAATGTCGCTATCGTCTTCACCGGCATCATGATGGGGCCGGTGGTGTCGTTTCGCGACAAGCTGCCGCATTACCTGCCGCTCGACGTGGCGCTGGCGCCGTTTCTGCTGGTTTTCCTGTGCCTGCTGATCTGCCTTTATCCGCGCTACGGGCGCGAGGGGCGGGTGCATTTCGTCATCGCCCGCAACGCCGCGCCGCATCTGTTTCCGGGGCCGGAGGCCGAGGAGATCGAGCTTGAAAAGCTACAGACGCTGTGCGCGATCCTGTCGCGCATTCTCTATTGGAAGACGCTGATGCTGCTCATCAGCTTCTACACCTGCATCCTCACCGTCGCCGGCATCGCCGCGATGGTGGTTTTCGAGAGTTTGCCGAAAGGCCTGTGAACAGGTGAAGCCGCATTAACCTCGCGGAAAGGACGCCGCCCTAGCGTCGCGCCGGTCGAAAGCTTTGCGAGGCGCGTATGTCGGACACGGATGGAATCGCCGGTACCCGGATCCTCTCGATCATCGAGCGGATCGAGCAGCTCGAAGAGGAGATCAAGGCGCTCAACGAGGGCAAGAAGGAGGTCTTTTCCGAGGCCAAGGGCGAGGGTTACGACCTCAAGGTGCTGAAGGAAATCCTCAAGATCCGCAAGCTCGATCGCGACGAGCGCGACGAGCAGGAATCGCTGATCGACCTCTATATGCGCGCCATGAGCGCGGCCGAGGAGACGAAACAGGCGGCTTGACCGCCGCCGCCGGTTGCGCCCGCGCGACCGGCAGCCTTCTCTCCTTGAGTTCGGATAGCGCCCAGAAGGCGCCTTGACGCCGCTCGTGGCGCGGGCGGGTTTCGCCTGCGGCGGTGGCCGAACAGCGTCACAGACTTGCGCGCCTGTCGCGCCGCCCTCCCTGCCCGTCGCGATCATGGCCGATCCCGCGCTTGGGATGCGCCGGGTCGTCGCCGTCGATCCGCCAGCGGCTGAATGCGCTGGTTCCCTTATGTTCTGTTTTCCTCGTGGTTACAGATTACAAATTTTGTCATTCAAAAAGACAAAGATTGAGCGCGTGCGCCCGTCGCCGGATGACGTA
>JAJYDD010000581.1 GCA_021777795.1 Pseudomonadota bacterium
AAGGTCGCGCGCCACGGCGTCGATACAGGGACCGAATGCCGAGCAGGTAAAGAGGATCGCGTGGGCGCCCGTCGAGGCAGCATATTGTCCGAGCGCGAGGAAGCGGTCGGTCATCTCAGGCGTCAGCCGGCCATCGCGCGCCACATCCGCCGAAAGGCTGTCGTCGAGCAGGTTCATCAGCGTGGCCTCCGGCCAAAGCCGCGCGAATGAGGCTTCGATGGGAGCAAGCGAGTGCTTCAAGGCGTGAATGAGGGCGATGCGCATCTTTCGATTCTTTCGGCGGAGCCGTGGGGTGTCAATATCGGCTGTGTTCATGTGAAGATGTTCAGCGCCGCATATTGCAGCAGCATGATCGTCTTGGCGTCGACGATGCGCCCGTCATCGATCATGGCGAGCGCTTGGTCGAACGGCAATTCCAGCACCTCGATTTCCTCGCCCTCGTCAGCGAGACCGCCGCCGGGACCGATGCACATCCCGGGGTCGTATTCGGCGACGAAGAAATGGATCTTCTCAGTCACCACTCCCGGGCTCATGAAGGCTTCGAATACCTTCTGGACGTGCCGGAGGCGATAACCGATCTCTTCTTCCGCCTCGGCGCGGATCCGATCCTCAGGCGACGCATCGTCGAGCAGGCCCGCGGCGGCCTCGATCAGCAGATCGTCATAACCGTTGACATAGGTCGGCAGACGAAATTGGCGCGCCAGCACCACTGTCCGCCGCGCGCGGTTGTAGGGGAGGATGGCCGCGGCATTGCCGCGATCAAACACGTCGCGCGTCATGCGCTGCCAAGCGCCGTCATTGCGACGCCACTCGAAGGTCGTGCTTTTCAGCGTGCCGTAATGGTCGGATAGCACGCGTTCGCCCTTGATGCGGATACGGTCGGCGACGGTCATGTCATTCCTTCTGCAGTTCGATCGATCAAGGCGTGGGCGCGCGGCCGTCGAGCCATTTGGCGAAGATGACGCGCTCGGGCTCGGAATAGCCCAGGGCTTGATAGAAGCCTCTTACCTGGCTGTTGTCGGCGCGGACCAGAAGCTGCAATTTCTCGATGCCGCGCCGGCGCAGCCACTCTTCAGCCGCAGCCATCATGACGCGGCCATATCCTCTGTGGCGGCGAACCGGATCGACGGCGAGGTAATAGACCCAGCCGCGGTGACCGTCATGCCCGACCAGAACGGTGGCGGCGATCGCGCCCTCATCGCGCCCGATCAGCACCGTAGCGTTGGATTCCTTGCGGGCGAGCGCGATGTCGGCGGCGGGATCGTTCCACGGCCGCGTCAGGCCGCAGGCCTGCCACAGCGCCACGACATCGGCGACGTCAGCGTCATCGATCGGCGCAATCGCAAGTGTCGGCAGCTTGTTGGTCACAGAACCTTGCCGGGGTTCATGATCCCGAGCGGGTCGAGCAGGGTCTTGATCGAGCGCATCAATTCGATCGCGACCTTGTCCTTTACCTCGGGCAGTTCGTCCCGTTTGAGGACGCCGATGCCGTGTTCGGCCGAGATCGATCCGCCCATTCGCAGCACGATCTCGAATACCACCGCATTGACGTCGTGCCAGCGCGCGAGGAAGTCGGCGGCGTCGGCGCCGACCGGCTGGCTGACGTTGTAATGGATATTGCCGTCGCCGAGATGGCCGAACGGTACCGGCCGCGATCCCGGAATGAGCTTCACGACAGCCGCGTTGGCCTCTGCAATGAAGGCGGGGACGGCCGCGACCGGCACCGAGATGTCGTGCTTGATCGAGCCTCCTTCGGGCTTCTGCGCCGCCGACATTTCGTCGCGCAATTTCCAGAAGGCCGCGCGCTGGCTCAAATTCGCCGCGATCACTGCGTCGTCGACGATGCCTTGTTCCATGCCTTGCGCCAGGATTGATTCCAGCGTGGCGCGGGCATCCTCGCGCGGCGAGGAGAGCTCCATCAGCACGAACCAGGGATGCGTGCTCGCGAGCGGCGCGCGGATGTCGATGCCGTGGCGGACGCTGAAATCGACCGCGATGTCGGCGAGCAGCTCGAAACTGGTGAGGCTGCCGGCCGCTTCGGCTTGCGAGATCGACAGCAGCTTGAGCGCATCCGCCGGCGATTTCAGGCCGACAAAGGCGGTCTCGATGCTGCGCGGCTTCGGAAACAGCTTCAACGTCGCCGCGGTGATGATGCCGAGCGTGCCTTCCGCGCCGATAAAGAGGTTCTTCAGGTCGTAACCTGTATTGTCCTTCTTCAATTTCGACAGCGCGTTGAGAATGCGCCCGTCCGCCAGCACCACCTCGAGCCCGAGCGCCATCTCGCGCGCCACGCCGAAGGCAAGCGCGCCGGTGCCGCCGGCATTGGTGGAGAGATTGCCGCCGATGGTGCAGCTTCCTTCGGCACCCAGCGACAGCGGGAAATAGCGGTCGACGTCGGCCGCTTTTTGCTGTGCGACCTGCAGCACCACGCCGGACTCGCAGGTCATGGTGTTGGAGGACGGATCGATATCGCGAATCTTGTCGAGCCGCCGCGTCGACACGACCACCTCGCCCTGAGGCGTCTGGCCGCCGACCAGACCCGTATTGCCGCCCTGCGGCACAAGCGCGATTCTCTCGCTGGTCGCGAGTTTGCAGATGTCGGAGATCTCGGCGGTCGAGCCCGGACGCAACACCAGTGGAGACCGTCCGTGATAGAGCCCGCGTTCTTCCGTCACGTAGGGCGCGACATCGGCCGGCTCCGTCATCGCATATTTGTCGCCGACGATGGCGCGAAACCGCGCGATCAGTTCGGGCGAAAGCGGCGGCATCGGCATCTGGGCGATGTTCATGGGCGTGCCTTTTCTTGTCTG
>JAJYDD010000061.1 GCA_021777795.1 Pseudomonadota bacterium
TTCTACAACCGCACCGTCAACAATTTCGGCTCGGTGCGGATCACCAACGTCTACGAGCGCCCCGTCCCGCGCATAGTCGAGCGCGTGAGCTTCAATGGCGGCCCGAACGGAGTGAGGGCGCGCCCCACTCCCGAGCAGATTGCGCTCCAGAGAGAGAAGCACATCCCGCCGACGGTCGCCCAGCGCCGCAATGTGCGCGCCGCCAGCCGCAACGAGGCCGCCTTCGTCACCAACAACAAAGGCAAGCCGCCGATCGCGGCGACCCAGAAGCCCGGCGAGTTCAAGGGCCCGGCCGTCGTCCCCGCCAAAGCCGCCGGCGGCCCCGTCAAACTGCGCCCGCTCGACGAGGCGAGGCCCGGCGCCGCCGAAGGCCAGAAGGTCATGCCGGAAGCCGGCAAACCCCAAGTCGGCCAGCCGGAAGTTGGCAAGCCTGAAGTTGGCAAACCCCAAGCTGGCCAGCCGGAAGTTGGCAAGCCCGAGTTGAAGGGCGGCGCGCCCGAGGCGCGGAAGCCGGGGGCGCGGCCAGGAACGCCCGAAGCGCGGCCCACAAACTCCGAAACGCGGCCTGCGGCCAAGCCTGGAGCCGGGCCTGCGGGCAAGCCAGAAGCCCAGCCGCAAGACAAGCCCGAAGCTCGGCCGCAAGCCAGGCCCGAAGCCCGGCCGCAAGCCAGGCCCGAAGCCCGGCCGCAAGTCAGGCCCGAAGCCCGGCCGCAAGCCAGGCCCGAAGTCCGGCCGCAAGTCAGGCCCGAACCTCGGCCGCAAGTCAGGCCCGAAGCCCGGCCGCAAGTCAGGCCCGAAGCTCGGCCGCAAGCCAGGCCCGAAGCCCGGCCGCAAGCCAGGCCCGAAGCCCGGCCGCAAGCCAGGCCCGAAGCCCGGCCCGCGCCGAGGCCTGCGGCCCCTCGTCCGCAGCCGCGCCGAGACGGCGAACCCCATCCGGGTTGACTTTCCGGCAAGGCCCATCGCCGGGAAACAGCGATACCGGCCGTGCCGAGGGGCGAGCCGCCCTTCGGCACGGCGCGTGCTAGCGTCGCATCGGCACAAGGAGGCTGACATGCGACGCGAGCAACTGACTGAGAAAATCCTCGACATCAAGCGCGCCAAGGGCTGGACCTGGGCGCATATCTGCGGCGAAATCGGCGGCCTCTCGGAAGTGCTGATCGTCGGCGCGCTGTTAGGGCAGCAGAAGCTCGTCAAGCCGCTCGCTGCCAAGGCGGCGACGCTGTTCGGCCTCTCCGACGCGGAGGAGCGCATGCTCAACGAGGTCCCCTATCGCGGCGCGCCGATGCCGCCGACCGACCCGCTGATCTATCGCTTCTACGAGTTGGTGATGGTCAACGGCCCCGCATGGAAGGCGCTGATCGAGGAGCAATTCGGCGACGGCATCATGTCGGCCATCGATTTCGACATGGAGATGTCGCGCGAGCCGAACCCCAAGGGCGACCGGGTGCGGTTCTCGATGTCCGGCAAGTTCCTGCCCTACAAATATTACGGCGCCGAGCAGGGCTTGCCGGAATACGGCTTCAAGGAACCCTGACATCGCCGGCGATGGGCGCCGGCGGCCCCTGGCGCAGCGCCTCGCTCGCCTTGGCGAAGGGGCGCGCCAGCGAACGCGCCACCGTCGCGTAATCCTCGTATTCCTCGCCGACGCCGAACTCGGCGACCTCGTTCTCGCGCGACGGAATGTGCAGGGTGCCGAACGCCCAATCCCAGATCGCCAGCGCAAAGCCGAGGTTCTTGTCGTAATGGCGGGGATCGAGGGAATGGTGGATCTGGTGATGCGCGGGGCTCTGGAACAGCTTGCCGGCCAGCCCCTGGACCGGAATCCACAGATGGCTGTGTCGCAGATGACCCCAGGTCAGCATGAACAAAGTCAAAGCGATATTGCCGTTGAGCAGCGTGATATGGCCAATTCCGGGGCCGAACATATAGGTCATCAGCCCGAAAGTGAGGCCAGTGGCGAGCGAGATCGCGTTCATGAAAGCGATGATCTCAACCGGGTGCTGGCGCATCTCGGTCAGCGTCGTCATCACCTCGGCGGAATGGTGGACCTTGTGGAACTCCCACAGCGCCGGGATGCGGTGGAACAAGTAATGGGCCCCCCAATAGGCGAATTCATAAACCAATAGCTCCGCCAGCGTCGAAATCAGCAGCGCCAGCCCCGGCGGAACGCCGAGAGGCCCATGCGCCCCGAACAGCCCCGTCAGCGCCGAAATCGCACGGTCGCGCCAGAAAAACGCGCCGAGCGCCAGCAGCACATAGCCCGAGGCGAAAACGATCGTGTTGAGGATCCACAGCCCGAGATCGACCCGCGAGGAGGCGTGCAACAGGATGCGACGCGGGAACATCATGCGCAAGAAGGCTTGAAGCCGGATCGGCCGCCCCCGCGCGCGCCGTCGCCACAAGTACCAACCGAGCGCGAACAAAAGCCCCCCCAGCAGCGATGGGGCGCCGTAAGGCGAAGTCGGGGCGAAAGTTCCTGTCACATGAGACGCGCCCGCAGCGACGAGCGCACGCAACGCTTCCATGAACGCAACCTCACATGCGCCGGAAAAGGCGCGAACAGAGCGTTACGCCGGCGCCCTGAGGGAAGCGTTAAAAGCGGCGCGGAAATTCAACTGAGGCGTTGTGCTGGAAACTGCGGCGAAACGTCGCCGGATCATCGCGAACAGGGCGAATCCGGCAGCCATTGCAGTTTCTTCAACTTCGCCGTCAGCGCGAAGGAGCCGTAATCGAGCTTCAGCGAGCCGGAGACGCCATTCTCGTAGAGGTCGAACGACATCGTGTAATCGGGCGCGGCGTCCTTCTTGGCCTCGTTGAAATAGGACACCGTCACCGGCCAGCGGGGGATATCAGCAAGCTTGGCCGCGACTTTGGAGTCGTCGCTTGGGCCCTTGCGCTCCAGCCCGATGATGGTCAGCGTCGAATAGACCTTCTTGCCGGTGTCGGAACCGTCGAACACCCGCGCTTCCAAAACACGCCCGCCTGCCTTGGCCGTAGCGATGATGCGCTCGATGTGTTGGGTTGGGAACAGGATGTCCCGGCCGATGTCGACCTTCTCCTTGCCGGGCTTGATGAGACTCACGTCGATCGCGCCGTCGCCCCCGCGCGCGGCCGACCCCGAAATCGAGGGCTGGGAAGCGCCGGCGGATTGGGTCGAGATCTCGAAGCGCAGCGATTTCGCCTCGCCGTCCTCGAACGACACCGCGTTGATCTCGGAGGCGACATCGCCGCCCTCGGTGCGTTGCAACTCGGTCAATTGGCGGAAGTTCGAGGCGTAGCCCTCGCAGGCCGAACCGCGAAACTCGTAAGCGATGAGCCCGCTCGCCGCGATCGGCGCGTTGGCGTCGAGCGGCTGCTCGGAATTGACGCTATCGAGCGAGATTTCGTAGCCGGCCCGATGCGCCGCAAGCGGCGTCGCTACGTCGGCATAAGCCGGCCCGCCGCAAAGAGCCAACGCGACGCACGCCAGCAACCCGATCCGCATGTCTTGCTCCGCATCCGCGCCCCGGCGCCGCTCATAGCACTTTTTTGCAGGACTTTCGTCTGTTTCGTGACGATCAGTCCTTGTCGCGCCGCATCGGCCCCCAGGCCTCGGCGAGCGCCTCGGTCGAGTCGAGCGGCTCCTCGTCCGGACGCAGCGCATCGCTGTCGTCGGGCCGCGGCACGCCGAAGCCCGGCGGCAGCCGGCCCTCGAACAGGCCCGCGCCCTGCAACTCGTCGAGCCCCGGCAGGTCGCCGACCTGCTCCAGCCCAAAATGGACGAGGAACTTGTGGGTCGTGCCATAGGTGATCGGCCGGCCCGGCGCCTTGCGCCGGCCGCGCATGCGCACGAAGCCCGCCTCCATCAGCACGTCCAGCGCGCCCTTGGAGACGGCGACGCCACGAATATCTTCGATTTCGGCGCGGGTGACGGGCTGGTGATAGGCGACGATCGCCAAAGTCTCGATCGCGGCGCGCGAAAGCTTCTTCTTTTCGGCGTCTTCGCGCGCCAGCAGCCACGCCATATCGGGCGCGGTGCGGAACATCCAGCGTCCGGCGAGCCGCACCACCTGCACGCCGCGCCCCGCGTATTGGCGCTGCAATTCCTCCAGCGCCCCCTTGACGTCACAGCCCGTCGGAAGCCTGGCGGCGAGCGCGACCTCCTCCAGCGGCTCGCTGGCGGCGAACAGCAGCGCCTCGACGACGCGCAAATCCTCCGGGGTGAACCGGACTTCCGGCGATTCGAACAGACGGGTGACGACAGCCATAAGGAAAACTCAAGCTTCGACGAGCGCGAGCTTCGGCCCGCTCTCGTCTTTTTCGATTCTGCGCAGAAACAGCGGCGCGAAATGCGCGTCCTGGCGCAATTCGAGCACGCCCTCGCGCACCATTTCGAGCGACGCGGAGAACGACGAGGCGCGGGCGCTGCGCCTCAGCTTCGGCTCGACGCAATATTCGATCAGCCAATGGTCGAGGCTCACCCAGTCGCCCGCCTGCCCCATCAGCCGCCCGAGCGCGTCGCGCGCTTGCGCCAGCGTCCACACCTCGCGCGGCTTCATGCGCACGAAGGTGCGCGCACGCTTCTGCGACTGACGCGCATAAGCCGAGATGAGGTCATAGAGCGAGGCCGAGTAATGGCCCGAGGCAGGCAGATCGATCGATTCCGGCGCCCCGCGCGCGAAAACATCGCGCCCAAGCTGAGGGCGCTTCATCAAGAGATCGGCGGCGCGGCGGATGACCTCCAGCCGACGCAGGCGCTGGGCGAGCTTCTCGGCGAGATCGGCCGCATCCTCGGCCTCCTCCTTGGGCGGCGAGGGCAGCAGCAGCCGCGACTTCAGATAGGCGAGCCAGGCGGCCATGACGAGATAATCGGCGGCAAGCTCCAGCCGCTTTTTGCGCGCCGCCTCGACGAAGGCGAGATATTGATCGGCCAGCTCCAGGATCGAAATGCGCGACAGATCGACCTTCTGGCGACGCGCCAGCTCCAGCAAAAGGTCGAGCGGCCCCTCGAAGCCCTCGACGTCGACCGTGAAGGCCGGTTCGTCGGCGGCCCGGTCAGGGGCGAAACCGTCTTCACCCGTCGGCGCGCGCGGCGCGCGATCTGCCCGTCCGATTCGCATTGCGTGACCTTGGCGTGCGCGGCCGACCGACGCAAGCCGCGGTTAACTGACCGTAACCCCTTTTCATCGGCGGCGTTGAGGACCGCTTAACCTTGAACGTAAAGGTAAACAAAAGGTTTAGATGGCTCTTCAGAAGGTTTCGATTGCCTCTTCGGGCCGGGTCAGTAAAGTCATGACTACAGAGAGAGGCGAGATCATTCAGTTGATCTACAAGACCTCGGACCTCAAAAAATCAACGGAATACCTCATGGCGCCCGGGTCCGCCGCATCACCCGGGTCCATGAGGTCGGCCGGTCCGAGCAGTCAAGGAGTGGCCTCCTCATCGATTGTTCCGGACCGGCCACTTATCGTTTAGGCGTCGGTAATTTTGCGTTAACGCCAGCCTTTCGCACCGGTCTCTGTCCCGCGTCAAAGACGCGCCCTGCGGTTTGAATTTGAATGAATTTCAAATTGCCCCCCGGCGCCTTGACCCTGCCCTGCCGCTCAAATAGCTGTTTCAACGACGTTTTGGCGCAAAATGGCGACCTCGCCCGGCGTTGGCGAACCGCCGTCAGCGCGGGCAGCTCGGATAGGATGGCGCGCGAACCATGATCGTCTGTTCCTGCAACCTTATCACCGAGGCGGAAATTCGCGACGCGCTGAGCCGGCCCGACGGCCCCGATTGCGTGCGCGACGTCTATAAGTCCTGCGGCTGCGCGCCGGTGTGCGGCGGCTGCGCTGGGGCTATCGCCAAGCTGCTTGAGGAGACGCGGGCCGACGCGCTTTACTCGCGCGCGGGATCGCGGCAGAAGGTCGCAGCTTAAGCCAAATGTCCGGAGGCGCGCATGCGCGGCGACCCACAGGTTCTCGATTATCTAAACAAGTCGCTTAAGCATGAGCTTACGGCGGTCAGCCAATATTGGCTGCATTACCGCATTCTGGATAATTGGGGTTACAAAGATCTCGCCAAGAAATGGCGGGTCGAGGCGATCGAGGAGATGGAGCACGCCGACAAGCTGACGGCGCGCATCCTGTTCCTGGACGGCCATCCCAACATGCAGACCATCAACCCGCTGCGCATCGGCCAGAGCGTGCAGGAGATTCTCGACGCCGACCTCGCCGCCGAGATCGACGCGCGCGCGCTTTATCTGGAGGCCGCCAAATATTGCGACTCCATCAACGAGCGCGTCTCGATGGCGCTGTTCGAGAAGCTGACCGCCGACGAGGAAGAGCACATCGACTTCTTGGAGACGCAGATCGAACTCATTAAGCAGGTTGGCGTCCAGCTCTACTCGCAAAAGCATATCGGCGAGATGGACGAATCCTAAGCCGAGCGGCGATCTCCTAAATTTCCCGCCAAAGAGGCGCGTGCGGGCAGGAGCAATTCCCTGCCGCAGCGCTTATCGCGCGCGTCGCGCCGCGCTAGAACGGCGCCGGGCGCGTCGAACAGCGCCAACGAGGAAATGCGTTTGGAAAGCCTGTCGATTTCGCCGGTCAACCTGTTCCTGCAAGCCGGGCCGATCGGCAAGGTCGTCATGGGCGCGCTGGGCTTAGCCTCAATCTGGTGCTGGGTGCTCATCATCGAAGGCGTCGTCTCCATTGTGAGAGTGGGACGCGCCTTGCGAACGGCCCGCGCCGGGGGCGAGGCGGCGGCGCTGGCGCCTATCGCCGAGGCCGGGCGGCAGGCGTCGGCGCTGACCATCGCCCAGGAGACGGCAAGCGAACGTCGTCAGCGCATCGGCGAGGCGATGGCGCGCTCCGGCCGCGATTTCCTCACCCGCGCCGAGGGCGGCCTGCCCAATCTCGCCATCATCGCCTCGGTCGCGCCCTTCGTCGGGCTGTTCGGCACGGTCTGGGGCATCATGACCAGTTTCGCCAGCATCGCCCAGGCGAAGGACACCAGCCTCGCCGTCGTCGCCCCTGGGATCGCCGAGGCGTTGGCCGCGACCGCCTATGGCCTGGCGGCGGCGATTCCGGCTTCCGTCGGCTATAATCGCATCGGCGCCGCCTTTGGCCGCGCCGGCCGGTCGATGGCCAACCTCGTCGAGGAATGGGCGGTGGCTATGGTAGCGGATCGGCGTCCATGAGCGTCTCGCTGCGCAACGGCGGCGGCGACGATCTCTATCAGCCGCTGGCCGAGATCAACGTGACGCCGCTGGTCGACGTCATGCTGGTGCTGCTCATCATCTTCATGGTTACGGCGCCGCTGCTGACGCCGGGCGTCAAGGTCGATCTGCCGAAGGCTGCCTCAGCCCAGGCGCTGAACCCCAAGGCGCCGCTCATCGTCTCCATCGGCAAGGACGGCGCGCTCGCCTTCGGCGCCGATCCCGTCACGCTCGATACGCTCGGCCCCGTGGTCAAGGCCAAGCTCGCCGCCGATCCGACCCAGGTCGTGCATATTCGCGGCGACGCCGATGCGGCCTTCGGCGACGTAGTGCTGGCGATGGACCGGCTGCGGCTCGCCGGCGTCGAACACATCGCCATTGTGACCGCGCCCGGCGCGCGGGGCGCCGGATCCGCCAAATGAGCGCAGCGGGCGCGCGGCCGTCCTGGCTGCGTCCCGTGGCGATCATCGTCGCGGTGGCGCTGCATGCCGCCGCAGCAGCGCTCATCGTCGCGCGCGTTTCGACGCCGCCGGCGCCGCCGGAAATCGAGGTCAGCATCGATACGCCGCTTGAGACGGCGACGCCTAGCCAAACCCCGGCGCCATCGCCAAGTGAGACATCGACGCCGACCCAATCGCCGTCGCCCGCGCCTACGGAGACGCCGATGCCCACGCCTACCGAGATTCCGACGCCGACTCCCACCCCGACGGAAACGCCGGCCCCTACAGAGAGCCCGACGCCCACGCCCACCCCGACCGAGACGCCGACGCCCGCTGAGAGCCCGACACCCACGCCCACGCCAACGGAAACCCCGACGCCCACCCCGACCGAGACGCCCGCCGCCAGATTCGCGCCTAAACCAGCGGAGACGCCGCGCGCCGCGCCGAAACCGCCGAAGCCGCCCGAGCGCGAGCGTGCGCGAAAACAGGCGGAACAGCGTGAGGAGCAGCACAAGGCGCGTGAAGAGGCGCGCAAGGCCAAGGCGGCGCAAACGCACGAGACCAAGGCGCACGAGGGCAAGGCCAAACCCTCTGGCGCCGAAGTCGCCAGTTACCGATCAGTCATTTACAGCGAGATCGCTCAGGCGCTTACGGACGTCTCCGGCGACGGCAGCGCCACGATCATCTTTTCAGTCGGCGCGAGCGGACGTGTCACCGGCTGCTCCGTCGGGCGATCTTCGGGAAGCGGTGATTTCGGCGAACTTTGCGGCCGCATGCGCGCCATCGAGGGCCCGGCGCCCCCAGGCGGTCGATTCGCAGGGCGCATCACCGTACGCCTGCACGGCTCCTGAGCTTCCGCGCCCCCGTTCCATCCTCAACCGTCACGCGGCCTTTTGGTCGGTGGGCGACGAGCGCAGGCGCGGCGCGCGCCGGAGAGCCGGCTGCGGAAGTCTCCATCGCGACGAGTTCCGCACGCTCGGCCTTCGGCAAGCTCCGCGCCTGCGACAAAGCGACGAAATCCTCCGGCCCCGAGGGGCCATAGGCGTCGCCGACATAGACACGGAAGCCCTCAGCCGTCATCACCACGTCGCCGCGACGCAGCGTCGTGTCGTGCAGCAGTTCCTCGGTGCGCGACGCCGCGATTTCGCGGTGACAGGTGCAAGCGCTCTCGAAGCTGGTCTTATAGCGGTTGGCGACCGGCAGTTTCGAATAGAGCGCGCCGCTCGACGACACGGCGTCGTCGATCTTGTCGCTCGTCATGGTGTAAAGTTCGGTCGGCGCATCGGGGCATTGCGCCGCACAGGCCGCTTCCCCGCCGACTGTCGAATTAGTCGGGAAAAAGAAGCCGTCGCATAGCCGCACACAGACGGCC
Source organism: Pseudomonadota bacterium (assembly GCA_021777795.1). GTDB lineage: Bacteria > Pseudomonadota > Alphaproteobacteria > Rhizobiales > Beijerinckiaceae > Roseiarcus. Next base: position 8,996 of record JAJYDD010000061.1, read on the forward strand.
TGACCGGAGCCAAAGGCGCTCACCCGTTTGTGTCGCCGGTGTTCTACCGCGCGTGGCGCATAATCCTCGCGCGAATAGGCATCGCGCGAATAGGCATTCTGCCGCCAGCCGAAAAACCCGCCGAGGGCGCCGGTTTGACCAACGATCGGGGGGCCCATCGTGGGGCCGCGGGCGAGCGCCACGCCGCCGGCCACCACGCCGCAAATCGTCGCCCCGCAGAGGAACGCCAGACCGGCGAGACTGCGAGTCCGATGCGCCATGCCCTGCCCCTCCGAAGCCGTCGATTGCCGCGCCCCTCGCGAGCCGCGCAAGTCGGCCTTACCACCACTGTGTAGAGCAAACCTGTGACCATCGCCACAAATCCGCCCGACCAATTGCACGCGGTGTTAACTCGCGGGCGCGGCGGGCGTTCCAAGCGAAAGCAGCTTCGACGGCGCTTTTGCGCCCAAAACGCAGGCGCGCAAAAGCAGAGAGGCGGGCCTTTCCTGGGACCCGCCTCTCGCTTTGTCGCCGCTCGCCGAACCGCCCGTCTCGTGGGATCGGGGTCGCGACATTCCGTCCGGCGGGCCTTGCGGCCAGCCCAGGATCCGCGGCGCCGTCAGCCTTCAGAGGCCGGCGAGGTAATTGGTGGGATTGACCGGCGTCTGGCCCTTTCGCAGCTCGAAATGAAGCTGCGGGGAGGACACGTCGCCGGTCTGGCCGGATTTGGCGATCACCTGGCCGCGCTTGACGACATCGCCGCTCTTCACGTCGAGTTCGCCATTGTTGGCGTAGGCGGAGACGAAGCCGTTGGGATGACGGATCAGCACCAGATTGCCATAGCCCTTGAGCGCGCTGCCGGCATAGGCGACCTTGCCGTCCTCCGCGGCGCGCACCGAGGTGCCCTCGGGCAGGGCGATATTGATGCCGTCATTGCCGCCGACCTTGAAGCCCTGGATGATGCGCCCGCGCGCCGGCCAACGGAAGTCGCCGGACTCGGACGAGCCGGAGGTCGAGGCCGAAGCGACATTGCCGGTCGGCGCCTTGTCGATCGCAGCCTTATGCGCCGGCTTGGCGGGCTCGACCTTGGCGACCTCGGTCTCCTCCTTGGCGGCCTTGGCGGCCTCCTTGGCGCGCTTCTCGGATTTCTCGACCTTTTCCGCCTTGGCGACCTTCTCGTCCCTGGCGTGGTTCTTCTCGTCCTTCTTCAGCCGCTCGGCCTTGGCTAGCTTCTTGTCAGCGCGGCTGTCGTCGGCCTCGGCATCGTCCTGGCCGCGCTTGGCCTCGGCCCTGTGCTTCCTGTTTTCGCCGCGATCGGCGTCGGCGCGGTCGGACCTGCGCCGATTGTGATCGGATTCCTCGTCGTCGGCTCCGCGCCGATCGGCGTGGCGGCCCCTTTCATGCGCGTCGCGGTCGCGAGCTTCGCGGTCGTGGGTGTCGCGTCCCTCGTCGACGCTGGCGACCCTAGCGCCGCCGCCGCGCGCGTTGAAGACGGGAACGACGATGCGCATGTTGGGCCGGATCTCGGAGCGCGAGCGCAGGCCGTTGGCGGAGAGCAGCGCGGCTTCCGGCACGCCGTAGCGCGCCGACAGGCTCGCGGCGTCATCGCCCTGGGCGACGACGATCGGCGAGCCGCCGACGGCGGTCCAGCCGGCCGACGATCCGCCGACAGGCTGCGGGTTCGGGCGGATGGAGCCGGTTGAGCGCAGCGAGGGCGTCGGGGCGGCCGCGACGGCGACCGGGCTCGGCCGGGCGGCGGTGGCGTAGCTGCGGTTATAGGGCCGGGCGTCAGCCAACGGTCGCGACGAAATCCTTGGCGTCGGCGCCGCGGAATTGTTGGAGGCGGTGGAGAACGGGTTCGAGAACGGATTGGGGGAATCCGCGAACCGCGTCGCGTCGGCGCAGCCCGAAAGCCAGATTCCTACGATTCCCGTCAGCGCGAAACGAACCGCGTTCCGACGAAAGATCCCTACTACGCCCTCACTCATCGGCTCTGACCCACCCACGCGACCCACTTCGGAAACCAACATGGCCGATGGCGGTTAAGGCTAGGTTTAAGATGAATCTTTTGTGTTCAAAAACGCAAAAATGCGCCTCTCACAGGGCGCGCATGAGGCCGACGACCAGCGGCGTCAGGGTGCGCACGGCCCCCAGCGCCTCGGCCTGCACCGCGCCCTCGCCATCGAGCCGCAGCCGCGCGATGCGCTGCGCGTCGTCTTCGGCAATCGCTGCGACCAGCAGACCGCCGGGGCATAGCCAATGGATAAGCCGTGGCGCCGGCGGCTCGATCAGCGCATGGACGATCACCCGGTCGAAGCGGCCGGCCGCCGCCTCGGGCGAGAGCCCGTCGGCGTGGGCGACGCTTACATTGTCAAGCCCGAAGGCGGCCAGCCGCGCCCCCGCCTCCACCGCCAGCGACTGGCAGCGCTCCAGCGAGACGACCTCGGCGGCGAGCTGGCCGATGAGCGCCGTCGCGTAGCCGGAGCCGGCGCCGATCTCCAGCACCCGGTGCGTCGGGGCGATCTTCAGGGCCTCGATCATCGCCGCCACCGTCGAGGGCGGCGGCGCGGTCTGGCCGCCGCCGATCGGCAGCGCGATGTCGCGCGCGGCGATGTCGGCGTAGCGCTGCGGCATGAAGAACGAGCGCGGCGTGCGCTCCAGCGCCCGCAGCACGCGCACGTCGCTAAGCCCTCGCTGGCGCATCCTGAGCGTGAACAGCGCCCGCTCGCTCGTCTCCGTCGCCGGCGCGGACATAGTCACGCCGACGCGAAAGCCTCGGCGTAGCGGCGCCGTTCGCCCTCGTCGGTGAGGTCGATGCGCAGCGGCGTCACTGAGACTTTGTGCGCCGCCAGCGCCTCCAGATCCGTGCCCGGCCCCGGCGTGAAACCGGCGCGCTGGAACATCAGCCAGTAATAGGGAATGTTGCGCCCGTCGCGCCGCTCCTCGACCCGCATCAGTTCGGCGTCGCGCCGCCCCTGCGCGGTGACGACGATCCCTTTGACTTCGCTGGCCGCGCAGGGCGGGAAGTTGACATTGACGAGCACGCCCGGCGGCACGCCGATGGACAAGATTTTGTTGATCGCCTGCGGTGCGAAAGCCTCCGTCGCCTCCCACACCGGCCGATCCCGCGTCTCCAAGCCGCCATAGGATTGCGACAGCGCGATCGAGGGCACGCCGAGCAGCGTGCCTTCGATGGCGGCGGCGATGGTGCCGGAATAGGTGACGTCCTCCGCGACGTTCTGACCGCGATTGACGCCGGAGAGTACGAGGTCCGGCTTCTTGTCGGCCAGCAGGCGCTTGACCGCCATCAGCACGCAATCGGTCGGCGTGCCCTGCACCGCGAAATGCTTGGGCGCGATCTCGCGCAGCCGCAGCGGCGTCGATAGCGAGAACGAATGGGCGACGCCGGATTGGTCTGTCTCCGGCGCCACGATCCACACGTCGTCGGAGAATTGACGGGCGATGCGCTCCAGGAGTTGGAGCCCGGCGGCGTGTACGCCGTCGTCGTTGGTGAGCAGGATGCGCATGAGCGGTCTCGTCGCGGGAGGTGAGCTTGGCTTGTAGCGCGGGATGGCGATTCGCGCGACTGGCTGCGCTGGCCACAAAAAACGGGCGCCGGCCATGCCGACGCCCGCAGGTTCTTAGCGCCGAAAGGGCGCGATCAATGCGCCAATATCGCCAGCAGCAACAGCGCCACGATGTTGGTGATCTTGATCGCCGGGTTCACTGCGGGGCCGGCGGTGTCCTTGTAGGGATCGCCGACGGTGTCGCCGGTCACGGAGGCCTTGTGGGCGTCCGAGCCCTTGAAGTGCTTGACTCCGTCCTTGTCGGTGAACCCGTCCTCGAAGCTTTTCTTGGCGTTGTCCCAGGCGCCGCCGCCGCTCGTCATCGAGATGGCGACGAACAGGCCGTTGACGATGACGCCGAGCAGCGATGCCCCGAGCGCGGCGAAGGCGTTGGCCTTCGAGCCCGAGATCGCCAGCGTGCCGAAATAGACGACGAACGGCGCCAGAACCGGCAGCAGCGAGGGGATCACCATTTCCCGAATCGCCGCCTTGGTCAGCATGTCGACGGCGCGGGCGTAGTCGGGCTTCTGCGTGCCCTGCATGATGCCAGGCATTTCCTTGAACTGCCGGCGCACCTCGACGACCACCGATCCGGCCGCGCGACCCACCGCCGTCATGGCGATGCCGCCGAACAGATAGGGGATCAGACCGCCGAAGATCAGACCGGCGACAACGTAGGGGTTCGACAGGTCGAACGAGACGTGGACGTCCTTGAAGTAGGGGAATTTGTCGGGGTTCGAGGAGAAATAGCCGAGGTCGTTCGAGTACGCCGCGAACAACACCAGGGCGCCGAGGCCCGCCGAGCCGATGGCGTAGCCTTTGGTGACGGCCTTGGTCGTGTTGCCGACCGCGTCGAGCGCGTCGGTGGAGTGGCGCACTTCCTTGGGCAGGCCCGCCATTTCGGCGATGCCGCCGGCGTTGTCGGTGACCGGGCCGAAAGCGTCGAGCGCGACGATCATGCCGGCCAGCCCCAGCATCGTCGTCACCGCGAT
>JAJYDD010000062.1 GCA_021777795.1 Pseudomonadota bacterium
ACCGACGCGGCAAGCTTCCCGTCGATAAGCTGCTGACCCACCGCATGAAGCTCGACGACATCAACGTCGGCTTCGACCGCCTCGCCGACGGCAGCGCGGTGCGCCAGATCGTCGAGTTCTGAAGCCGAACGTTCGGACACTTGGTTGGCGAGCGCCGCTCGAAGGTTGATCGCGACAATGTGAAGCGCCAGCGCCTGCCAGCGCGGCGCGGACAATCGCCGCCTTCCCTCGGAAACTGAGCGTCCGTCGCGCCTGCCGCGTCCTGTCGCACAGCCGGCTTTACAATCTCGCCGCTTCGGTCGAATATATATGAAAGAGAATTTCATTCTATGAAATGAGAAGCCGACAATGAAGGAAACGCTCGCGACCGGCGCCCACGGGGCCGAGCCCCGGCGATGAAGGCCCGCAGCAGGCTTTACGCACGCGACGAGATGACCCGCCTGATCGCACCGGCCAGCGTGGCGGTGGTGGGCGTCTCCGAGCGCGCCAACGCCTTCGGAACGCGCGCGGTCGCCAACATGAAGGCCTTCGACGGGCGGCTTTATCAGGTCAGCGCCAAACACGCCCAGCTTGGAGGCCACCCCTGCTTCCCCAGCATCGCCACGTTGCCGGAAACCCCGGATTGCGTGGTGATCGCAACGCCGCGCGAGAGCGTCGAGGCGATCGCGCTCGAATGCGCGGCGCGCGGCGTCGGCGCCATCGTGGTCTTCGCCGCCGGCTTCGCCGAGACCGCCAAGCCCGACAATGTCGCCTTGCAGGCGCGGCTGGTTGATATCGCGCGCGACGCGAACATGCGGCTGGTCGGCCCCAACACGATCGGGCTGGTCAATTACGCCACCGGCGCCGGGCTCACGTTCTCGGCGATGCCGGAACGGCGGCCGTTGCAGCCGCACGCCATCGGCATCGTCAGCCAATCGGGTTCGCTCGGCTTCTCGCTGTCGCAGGCGGCAGAGCGCGGCGTTTCGGTGAGCCATGTGCTGACCGCCGGCAATTCCTGCGATGTCGATGTCGCCGATCTCGTCGCCTATCTCGCCGAGGAGCCGAGTTGTCGCGCCATCGCCTGCCTGTTCGAGGGCATGGCCGATCCCACCCGCATGTTTCGGGCGGCGCAGATCGCTTGGAAGGCCGACAAGCCGCTCGTCGTCTACAAGATCGCGACCGGCGCCGAGGGCGCGCGGGCGGCGATGTCGCACACCGGCTCGCTCGCGGGCTCGCAGGCCGCCTATGCTGCCGGCTTTGCGCGCGCGGGCGTCATTCAAGTCGACAAGCTGGAGGCGTTGGTTGAGGCGGCGTCGTTCTTCGCCAAGGCGGGCGCCCCCAAGGCGCCCGGCGCCGTCGTCATTGCGACCTCCGGCGGGGCGACGATCATCGCGGCCGACAAGGCGGAGATGCATGGCGTCGCGCTGCCGCAGCCGGGGCCAGAAGCCGCAGCGGTGCTGGCGCGCGAGGTGCCGGAATATGGCTCGACGCGCAATCCCTGCGACGTGACGGCGCAAGTCATCTCCTCCGGCGCGGCGCTGGCGGCCTGCGCCACCGCGCTGCTCGCCGATCCCCAATATGGCGTGATGGTGACCTCCCACGCCTACGCCTACGAATCCGCGACGGCCCGCCTGCCGGTGTTTGCCCGCGCGGCGGCCGAGAACGGCAAGATCGTCTGCAACGTCTGGGCGCCGGAATGGCTCGGCGGCCCCGGCTCCGTCGAGACCGAGAGCGACCCGCATCTGGCTTTGTTTCACTCGATGGAGCGCTGCTTCGCCGCCCTCGCCGCCTGGAACCGGCGCGCGGCGCTGCGCGGGCGCGCGCGCGCCGAGGGACGGATTTCAGACTCCGGCGCAACGGCCGCAATGGCGGCGCTGCTCACGGCGGCGCCGGCCGCCTCGCTGACGGAACGCGAGGCCAAGCAGGTGATGGCGCTCTATGGGATACCCGTCGTCTCGGACGCCCTGGTTCACTCAGCCGCCGCCGCCGCCGAGGCTGCCGTGCGGACAGGATTTCCGGTCGTGCTCAAGGGCGAGAGCCCGGACATTCTGCACAAGACCGAGGCCGGGCTGGTGAAGCTCGGCCTGACGAGCGCGGCCGAGGTCGAGCGCGCCTATGACGAAATCATCGCGGCCGTGGCGGCGATGTCTCCGAAGCCGGAATTTCGCGGAATCGTCGTGCAGCCGATGATCCCCAGAGGCGTCGAGGTTATGGTCGGCGCCCGGCACGATCCGCAATTCGGCCCCCTGCTGTTGGTTGGGCTCGGCGGCGTGCTGGTCGAAGTGTTGCGCGATACGGCGTTGGCGCTGGCGCCCGTCGGCGTCGCCGAGGCGGAGGCGATGTTGCGGGGGCTGAAGGGCGCGGCGCTGCTCGACGGGTTTCGCGGCGCGCCGGCGGTTGATGTCGCGCGTCTGGCCGAGATCGTCGCCCGGTTTTCGGAACTGGCGGCCGACGCCGGCGCCGCCGTCGCCGAGATGGAGATCAACCCGCTGATCTCAGCCGGCGACCGCATCGTCGCGGTCGATGCGCTGATCGTCAAAGGCGGAGGGCGATGATGCGCCGCGCCATCATCAAAGAGACCGCAGCCCCGAGCGCCACGCTCACCGATAAGCTGGGAGAGCGCGCGCATGGTTGATGCGGCGACGCAAGGCGCCCCGGCGCTCATCGAGGTTCTGTCCAACCATCGCTTCGACGAGGCGGCTCTGGTCGACTATCTCGCCGAGCGGCTCCCCGGCTTTTCGCGCGGCTGCGTCGTGCGCCAGTTCCAGGGTGGCCAATCGAACCCGACGTTTCATCTCGAAACGCCCGACGGCGCTTATGTGCTGCGCAAGAAGCCGGGCGGCAAGCTGCTGCCCTCGGCCCATGCGGTCGATCGCGAATATCGCATCCTCAAGGCGCTCGCCGATACCGACGTTCCGGTCCCGAAAGCGCGCCTGCTCTGCGACGATCCCGCCGTGATCGGCACGATCTTCTACGTCATGGATTATCTGCCCGGCCGCATCTACGGCGACCGGGCGATGCCCGGCGTGGACGCCGCCCACAGGCGCGCCGCCTTTCTCGATATGGCCAGCGTGCTCGGGCGGCTGCACCGGCTGTCGCCGCAGGCCATCGGGCTCGGCGATTTCGGCAAGCCCGGCGCCTATGTGGCGCGCCAGATCGACCGCTGGACCAAACAATATCGCGCCGCGAACCTGAGCGAGGAGCCGGCGATGGAGCGGCTCATCGCCTGGCTCGCGCAGCGCGCGACGATTCCTGATGAGACCCGCATCGCCCACGGCGATTTCCGGCTTGGCAACCTCATCCTGCATCCAACCGAGCCGCGCGTGATCGGCGTGCTCGATTGGGAACTCTCTACGCTCGGCCACCCGCTCGCCGATCTCGCCTATTGCTGCCTGCCCTGGCGCACGTCGCCGGAGCTTCAGGGCATCGCCGGCCTCGATATTCCGGGGCTGCCCCCGGAAGCCGAATTCGTCGCCCATTACTGCGAAGTCGCCGGACGTCCGGTCCCCGCCGATCTCGATTTCTTCGTCGTATTCTCGTTGTTTCGCTGGGCCGCCATCGTCGCCGGCGTCTACCGGCGCGGGCTCGACGGCAACGCTTCCGATCCCAACGCCGTCGCGGTCGCGGGCGAGAAATTCCGCCGCCTGGCGCGGCGCGGCTGGGAGATCGCCGATGGCCTCTGACGAAGTTCTCTACGACATCGCCGACGGCGTGATGACGATCACGCTCAACCGGCCAGACAAGCTCAACGCCTTCACGCCCGCCATGCGCGACGCGATGATCGCCGCCTTCGACAACGCCGACGCCGACGACGCCGTGCGCGTCGTCATTGTCACCGGGGCCGGGCGTGGCTTTTGCGCCGGCGCCGATCTCTCGCAGGGCGCCAGCCGTTTCGACGTGAGCGCGCGGCTCGGCGACGGCGAGATTGATTACAGCCGCGAGGAGGCGCGCGATTCCGGCGGCCAATTGGCCTTGCGCATCTTCGCCAGCCTCAAGCTCATCATCGGCGCCGTGAACGGGCCAGCGGTTGGCGTCGGCGCCACGATGCTGCTGCCGATGGACATTCGCCTCGCCTCGACCGCCGCGCGTTTCGGCTTTCCCTTCACAAGGCGCGGGCTCGTGCCGGAGGCCTGCTCGACATGGTTCCTGCCGCGCGCCGTCGGCATGCAGCGCGCGATGGAATGGGTCGCCACCGGCCGTGTGTTTCCCGCCGAGGAAGCCCTTGCCTCGGGCCTCGTGCGCAGCCTGCACGCGCCGGACGATCTGTTGTCCGCCGCGCGCGCCCTGGCGGCCGAGGTCGTGCGCGAAGCTGCGCCGGTCTCCGTCGCGCTGTCGCGCCAACTCATGTGGCGCATGTTGGGCGCGGATCATCCGATGCAGGCGCATCAGCAGGAAAGCCGCCTGCTGCTCGATCGCGGCCGCAGCGCCGACGTGCGCGAAGGCGTCGCCTCGTTCCTGGAGAAACGCCCGCCGCATTTCGCAGGCCAGGTCTCGCAGGACATGCCGCCGACCTATCCCTGGTGGAGCGAGCCCGCTTACCGCTGACGCAAGCAAACAACAGGAGATCAAACACCATGACGGACATGAAAGTCCTGGCGACCGGATTGCGCTTCCCCGAAGGCCCGGTCGCTCTGAAAGACGGCTCCGTCGCGCTGGTCGAGATCGCGCGCGGCACGGTGTCGCGCGTTGCGCCTGGCGGGACAGTGAGCGTCATCGCCGATGTCGGCGGCGGCCCCAATGGCCTCGCGGTCGGCCCCGACGGCGCGCTCTATGTCTGCAACAATGGCGGCTTCGAGTGGCGCGACGAACCGGGGCTTTTGCGGCCCGTCGGCACGCCCGATAGCTATGCGGGAGGCCGCATCGAGCACGTCGATCCCAAGACCGGCGAATTCCGCGTGCTCTACGATCGCTGCGGCGACTTCAAGCTCAAAGGGCCGAACGACATCGTGTTTGATCGTCACGGCGGATTCTATTTCACCGACCTCGGCAAAACCCGCCATCGCGACCGCGACCAGGGCGGCGTCTATTACGCCAAAGCGGACGGATCGCATATCGTCGAAGTCGCCCATCCGATGCTTACGCCGAACGGGGTCGGCCTGTCGCCCGACGAAAAGACGCTCTATGTCGCGGAAACCGAGGGCGGCCGGCTTTGGGCCTTCGACATCGCCGAGCCCGGACTCATCGCCAGACAGCCGTTCCCCTCGCCCAACGGCGGCCGTTTTCTCTACAACGAAGCGGGTTATCAGCGTTACGACAGCCTCGCGGTTGATGCCGAGGGCAATGTCTGCGTGGCGACGCTGATGAGCGGCGCGATCACGGTCGTCTCGCCCGCTGGCCGGTTGGTGCGGCGCGTCAAGACGCCCGACATCTACACGACAAACATTTGCTTCGGCGGCCCCGACATGAAGACAGCGTTCATCACGCTCTCCGGCGTCGGGCAGCTTGTCTCGATGCCCTGGCCCGAGCCAGGGCTCAAGCTGAACTTCGCCGATTGAACTCAGCCCTCGCCGCCGGAGCGCACGGCGGCGAGCGCCCGCGCAATTTCCGCCGCGCCCTTCTGCAATGGCTTGAGGAAGCGGGCGATCGCGCCATCCTCATCGACGGAGCTGCGCAGGAACATGACGTTGAGGCTGCCGACGGCGACGCCGTTGACGAGGATCGGCAGGCCCACGGCAGACGCCGCGCCATTGTACGAGACATCCGAATAAGCTGGGTTCATCGTCGCATAACCATTACGCCGGACGGCGCCGAGAAGCCGCTTCAGCTTCTCCGGTTGTCTGATGACCGCGTTCCAGGGGTCGGTCGAGACGCTGAGCGCGGCGAGCGCCGACTGTCGCGTCTCCTCGGCGCAGAAGGCCAGGAAAGCCATGCCAATCGACGTGCCGAGCAAGGGGGCGCGATAGCCAGGCCGGCGGTTGAAATGCAAAAAGCCCTCGCCGCGGCTGGTGCGCGCCACAACCATCGCATCGCGGTCGAACACCGCGACATCCGATGGCCACTGCAACTCTTTGTGCAACCTGACGAGAACGGGCCCCGCGACCGTCGCCATTTCCTCGTGCTTCTGATAGCCACAACTGAGATCGAGCGTGCGTCCAGTCGGGAGATAGACGGCTTGCGTCGGATGCCGGCTGACGAAGCCCGCATATATGAGCGTTTCCAGCATCCGCACGATGGTTGGACGGTTGAGGCCGATCTCGCGATAGATGTCGCCGACGCTGGCCTCTTTGAGCCGGTTGACCGTCAACAGCACATCGAAGGCGCGCAACACCGCCGTCACGGGTTCAAAAGACGCCATTGCGGTCCCCTGCGATTTCAGCCGGCGCGAAGCCGATTGCAATTGACTTCCAATCGCGCCTATAATGAATAGCCGTTTCATACAATGAAATCAAGAGCGCGCTCGGGAGAATGACGTGGAGGAGGCCTTGTCTGAAGCTGCCCCGGAGGCGTCGTGCTCGGGCCCCTTGAGCGGATTGAAGGTTCTCGACCTGTCGCGCGTGCTCGCCGGCCCCTGGGCGTCGCAGATTCTGGGCGACCTCGGCGCCGAGGTCTGGAAGATTGAGCGGCCGAGCGCCGGCGACGACACCCGCACCTGGGGGCCGCCGTTTGTTCAAGCCGCGAATGGCGTCTCGGACGCGGCCTATTATCTGTGCGCCAACCGCAACAAGCGTTGCGTCGCCGTGGATTTCGCCAAACCCGAGGGCGCCGAGATCGTCAGGCGCATGGCCGCCGAGGCCGATATCGTGGTCGAGAATTTCAAGACCGGGGCGCTCGCCCGTTACGGCCTCGACTATGCGGCACTCTCAGCGCTCAACCCACGCCTGATCTATTGCTCCGTCACCGGCTTCGGCCAAACTGGGCCCTATGCGACGCGCGGCGGCTATGATTTCCTCATCCAGGGCATGAGTGGGCTGATGAGCGTGACGGGGCGGCCGAATGGCGAGCCCGGCGCCGGTCCCATCAAAGTGGGCCTGCCGGTCAGCGATCTGTTCACCGGCCTCTACGCCGCCGTCTCCATCCTTGCGGCGCTGAATCATCGCAATGTTTCGGCCGAGGGCCAGCACATCGATTGCGCGCTGCTCGACAGCCAGGTTGCCGTGCTCGTCAACCAGGGTATGAATTATCTCGTCGGCGGAATGACGCCAGGGCGGCTCGGAAACTCGCATCCAAACGTGACCCCCTATCGCGAGTTCGAGACCGCCGACGGTTATGTGCTGGTGGCCTGCGGCAGCGACGGGCAGTTCCACAGTCTCTGTCGCCTGCTCGGGCTTCAGGACGCGGCCAGCGATTCCCGCTTCAAGAAGAACGACGGGCGCCTGAAACATCGCGTCGAACTGGAGGCAAAGCTGGCGGAGGCCATAAAAGCATGGACCTCGGCCGGGTTCTTCGCGGCGCTGGAGGAGGCTGGCGTTCCCGGCGGCCCGATAAACACCATCGCCCAGACGCTCGCCGATCCGCAGGTCGTCGCGCGCGGCCTGCTTCAGCAGATGACCCGCGACGACGGAACGCCGGTTACGGTGATTGGTTATCCCAGCCAATTCTCGCGCACTCCCGCCACCTATCGCATTGCGCCGCAAACGCACGGGCAGGATACGGCGCAGGTGCTGGCGCAATTCGGCGTCGATGAGGCCGCCAGGGCGCGCCTCAAATTGGAAGGCGTCATCCTGTGACGGCCGCCGCGCGCGCTCATCCGTCACCCGAGGGCTGGAGGCAGGATCCTGCGCTCCTGCAAATGGGCGAGCCACCACGCGAGCGAGTCCTCGGTGTCGATGCAATCATCGAAGCCGGCCTGACGGATCTTGATTGTGCTCAACAGCGACGACGTGGAATGGGCGCGCGAGAAGGCGAAATCGGCGAATTGCCAGGAGCCGCCGACGAGCGCCTCCAGCGTCAGGCTTTCAAGCCCGTAGCGCTCGACGAGGGCGCGCCAGGTTCCCGCATGTCCCGGCATGACGAGGCGCAGCGGCATCGGATGCGGCAGGCCCACCGGCATGGAGAACGCGCGCGCGATCACCGGCCACACGTTCTCCCAGGTGAAAACGTCGCCGTTGGTGACGTTGAATATCTGGTTGGCGGCGGCGGGGGTGCGCGCGCTCCAGGCGATGGCGCGCGCGAGCAGGCGGGCGTCGGTCGCCTCCGTCACGCGCATACCGGCGCCGGGATAGACGAGCGGCAGCCCGAGTTGACGGCTGATCGCCGCATAGGCGCCAACGGCGGCGATCATGTTCATCATGCTCGATTGGGCGAAGCCGAACACGACCTGCGGCCGCAACACCGTCCAGTTCCAAGCCTTGCCCGCCTGTCGCGCCGCGAGGAAATCCTGCTGCGCCCAATAGAAATTAGGATGGATGTGCCGGGGCGCATCCTCGCGCGCGGGGACGGGAATCTGGCCCAGATGCACGCCATAGGCCTTGGCGCCCTGGAGCAGCGTGATATGGCGCAGGCTTGGATTGTTGGCCTCGACCGCGTCGAGAAGGTTTGTCAGCATCGCCAGATTGACGGCGATCTGATCGGCTTCGAGCCAACCATCGGTCAGGTTCGGCTTCTCGAACAGCGCCGCGTAGACGATGTGGGTGACGCTGCGCAATTCGCCAAGCCGGGCGTGGCAGGCCACGGCGTCCGCCAGATCCACGGCGATATGGGCGGCGCCTGTGGGCGGCTCGGGCGGACGGCGCGACAGCGCAACGACGTCGAAACCCTCCGACAAATACTGGTCGATGGTGGCGCGGCCAACCAGACCGCCCGCACCAGCCACAAGAACGATTCCCTTGCTCACCACGAACAGTCTCCTTATCCTGAGTTGAGAGAGGGTAGCTGATCGCGGGACGGTTTACAAACAAACATCTTCGTTACGAATGCGAAGCGCCTGAGTGCGGCGACGCTCAAATGGGAGGACCTGAAATGATCACTCGACGAAGCGCCATCGGCGCTCTTGCCGCTTTCTCGATGCTGCCGCGCGCCGCCTTTGGCGCGGATGCGGTCAAGGTTGGCGTCACGATTCCCCTCAGCGGCGGCGCCGGCCGTCAAGGTCAAGATGTCGTCAACGCCATCAAAGCGATGGCCTCGCTCATCAACGCCGACGGCGGCGTCATGGGCCGGCCGATCGAGCTTCTGGTGCGCGACGACGAGAGCACGCCTGCCATTGGCATCGCCAAGGCGAACGATCTGATCTCGTCTGGGGTCGCGGTGGTTCTTGAGGGCTGGAACAGCCCGGTGACGTTGGCGACGCAATCCGTTCTGGCGCGGGCTAACGTGCTCGACATCACCATGATCTCGAAGGCCGACGCCATCCTCGCCAGCGCCTCCAACCCGCTCGCGGTCCGGCTCAACAGCGCCAATGCGCAGGACGCCGCCGTCATCGCGCAATATCTAGCGTCCAAGATGAAAAGCGGGCGGGTTGTGTTCGTCACCGAGAACGACGCCTATGGCAATGGCGCGCAGAAGGGTATCGAGGCGGAGTTCAAGAAGAACAACCTCAACTACACCATTGCGGCCTCGTTGAAGTTTCCCTTCTCGCAGACCGATTTCCGAATCGAGACAACCAGCATTCGGGCCGCCAAGCCGGATGTCGTCATCTCCATCAACGCCAACGAGGGCGCGGGGCTACCGGCGTTTCTGCAACAATATGCGCAAGCCAATATCGGCGCGCCTGTCGTATGCTCCGTTGGCACCGTAAGTCCGAGCGTCGTCGAGGCGGCGGGGCCGGCCGCCAACGGCTTGACCAGCGCCGATATCTACTTCCCCCAAGCGCAGCCCTACGCCAGCAACCCCGTCAACCAACGTTTCGTCGCCGAGATGCAGAAGCAGTTCAAGGTGCTGCCAGACAAGTTCGGTGCGCTTGGCGCGGCCTCGCTGCAAATTTGGGCCAAGGCTGCGGCGAAGGTCAAATCCTTTGATCGCAAGGCGGTGGCCGGGGCCATTCGCGGGCAAGAGATCCAGGGCACTATCTTTGGAGATGTACGCTTCGATCCGCACGGGCAGATGAGCCACCACTACAATATCTTCACGGTCAAGGACGGGAAAATTGACATCCTCGGCGGCTGAGGCGCCGCGCTTCGCCGTGGAGAATCTGTCGGTGCGCTTCGGCGGCTTTCAGGCCCTTCGCGACGTGAGCTGGTCGGTTGGCGCGGGCCGCATTCTTGGCGTCATTGGGCCAAACGGCGCCGGCAAGAGCACCTGTTTCATGGCGGCGACCAACATGACGGCGCACAGCGGCAGATTATGGCTGGATGGCGTCGAGCTGACTGAGGCGCCTGCGAACAGGCTACCTCGCCTGGGCGTGCGACGCACGTTCCAGCAGAACGCCTTCTTTGGCGGCATGAGCGTGCTGCGCAACATGACGGGCGCGCTGATGGATCAGGCGCCGAGTTCGCTTGCCGTTTCCGTGCTGGCGCCGTGGATCGAGGGGCGCCGCCGGCGGGAGATCGAGGCCGAGGCGCGCCGGCATCTGCTGCGTTATGAGATACCAGAGCCGCTGCACGACCTTCTGCCGGGTGAATTGTCCTATGGCGTGCAACGAATGCTTTCCATCGCCATCGCCGCCGCCTCCGGCGCGCGGGTCGTGCTGCTCGACGAGCCGGCGGCAGGGCTTGGAGGACCGGACATGCTGGCACTGCGTCAGTTGCTGATAAGGATGCGCGCGGAAGGTTTGGCCATCGTGTTGGTCGAGCATCACATGGACCTTGTGATGGAGCTTGCCGACGAGGTTGTGGTCATCGAGACCGGCGAGGTTATCGGCCGCGGCAGTCCGGCGCAGGTTCAGGCCGATCCGCGCGTGCTCGAAGCCTATCTCGGCAAGGCCGCATGAGCGCTCGGCTCGAAATCGAAAACCTGCGCGTCGCCTATGGCGCGAGCCAAGCGGTCGCCGTCGATCGTCTCGTGGTTGAGCCTGGCACGCTGGCGGCGGTCGTCGGCGCCAATGGCGCGGGCAAGTCGACGCTGGTCAACGCCATCGCCAACTGGTCGCGCGCGGCGCCGCGCGTCGAGGGCGCTGTCAGGATGGACGGAGAGGACATCGCGGGCCGGGCGGCGCATGAGATCGTCAAGCGCGGCCTGCAACTGGTGCCGGAGGGGCGCGGCGTTTTCATGGGGCTTACGGTTGAGGAGAATCTGAGAGAGGGCGCGCCGTCCGATGCGGGTCCGGGTCGGCGATCCTACTCCATCGACGACGTTTATGAGCTGTTCCCGCGGCTGCGTGAGCGGCGCAGCACGGCGGGCGGTTCGCTCAGCGGCGGCGAGCGTCAGATGCTGGCGGTCGGCCGCGCGCTGCGCATGGCGCCGAAATCGCTGCTGCTCGACGAGCCCTCCATCGGCCTCGCGCCGCGTTTCGTCGCGCTGCTGCTGCGAACGATCCGGTCGTTGGTCGACGACGGCTTGACTGTGCTGCTCGTCGAGCAGAACGTTCGCGCGGCGATGGAAGTCACCGACGTCGTTCATTTGCTGGAGCGCGGCCGGCTCATCGCCAGCGGGCCGGTTGACGAGATGCGCGATGATCCGCGCATCGTCGAGGCCTATCTCGGAGGCGGCCACGGATGAATCTGTTGCAGCAAGTCGTCAACGGCGTCATCATCGGCCACGCCTATGCGTTGGTGGCGGTCGGCTGGACGATGCTTCTGGGCGCGGCCCGTCTCGTCAATTTCGGGCACGGGCAGATGTATATGGTCGGCGCTTTCGTCGCCTGGTGGTTCATGCGGCTGACAGGTCTGCCATATCCCGTCGCGGTGGTCGCGGCGGTCTTGGTTGGCGCGCTCATTGGCGCCGTCATGCAACGGTTGTTGATGCGGCTCACGCTGTCGCGCGATCTTGTGAGCCTGATGATCGTCACGCTCGGATTCGGGCAGATGCTAGAAGGCGCGGCGGGCTTGACCTTTGGCGCGCGGCCGCAGACGTTGACGAGTCCCTTTCAAAGCATGACGCTGCATTTCGGCGCGATCTGGTTCACGGTTCAGGACGTGATCCTCGTTGTCGCCACCCTCGTCGTGTTTCTGGCTCTTCGCTTGCTGCTGAATGCGACGAAATTCGGCGTCGCGGTGCGCATGGTCGCCGAAGATCCGGTGCTCACGCGGCTGGCCGGCATCGACATCGCGCGCGTCTATATGGGCATCTTCGCCTTCGAGGGCGCGGCGGTGGCCTTCGCCGCCACGCTGGTTGCGCCGCGCACGCCGATCCTCACCTCGATGGGTTTCGATCAGGTGGTGACGACCTTCGTCGTCGTCGTGCTCGGCGGCATCGGCAGCGTTGGGGGAAGTTATGTCGCGGGGCTGTCGCTGGGCCTGTTCACGGCGCTGTTCGGCGCGTTGGTTTCGCCGGCCTATACGACGGCGGCGGTGTTCGCCCTGCTCATCGCCGTCATGGCGCTGAGGCCTGGGCAACTCGCCGCCTCCGCGAATTTCGCCCGATGAGCGCGGGTCGCTTTCTTCCGCTGGCGGGCGCTCTTGCACTGGCGGTTCTCGGCTTCTTCCTGCCGCGCCTGCTCGGCGGCTCGACGCTCGTCTACGATACGCTGGTCGTCATCGCCATCTTCAGCGCGATGTCCTACGGGCTCGACATCGTGCTGTCCGATCTCGGCGAGATCAGTCTTGCGCATACCGCGTTCTTCGCCACGGGCGCCTATGCGGCGGCGATCCTCACGGTGAGCTACGGACAGAGCGCCTGGGTGGCGATGGCGGCCGCGATCCTTGCCTCGCTGGCGCTGGCGCTCGCGCTCGGCCTCATCACGTTGAGGACGCGCGAGTTCGCGTTCTCGCTCGTTACTTACGCTGCGGCGATCGTGTGCATGAACGTCGCCTCGAACTGGGATTTTCTCGGCGGTTCCGATGGAATCGTCGGCGTGCCGCCGCTCGATCTCTCCATCGGGCCGATCACGCTGACGGCGGGTCAAAGCTTCGAGTTCTGGCCCTACGCCTATGCGCTGCTTTTGCTGACGATCTATTTTGTCTACAGGTTCCGCCGATCGAGCCTCGGTCAGGCGGCGCTGATGGTGCATATGAACCCGCGATTGGCGACGATGTGCGGCCTCGACGGCAATCGGGTGCGCCTTCAGGTGTTCCTGGTCTCGGCGCCGATCAGCGCGCTCGCCGGTTGGCTCTACGCCTTTCAGCGCTCCTATGTCGGCACGGATCTGTTCGACACCTACTTTCTGGTGCTGATGCTGACCAGCGTTATCATCGCCGGGCGCGGATTGCTGCTCGGGCCGCTGATGGGGACGGCGCTGCTGATGTCACAAAAAAGTTTCGCCTCGCTCGGCGCCTATGGCGATAAGCTCGTGCTCGGCGCTATTCTGGTCGCCGCGCTCTGTTACAGTCCGCGTGGCCTCGCGGCGCTCTGGCCTCGGATGCGTCGGGGCCCATTGTGAGGAGTCCGCATGGTTGACAACGCCAAGCCGCTCGGCCCGGAGGCGCAGTTCAAGGCCTATCTCGCCGAGGGCCGTTTCATGATCCAGCGCAGCCGCTCGACAGGGCTCCATGTCTTCTATCCCCGCGTCGCCGTTCCCGGCAGCGGCGAGACCGACCTGGAATGGGTTCCGGCCTCGGGCGAGGCGA
>JAJYDD010000063.1 GCA_021777795.1 Pseudomonadota bacterium
GGGGCCGCCGGCGGCTTTGGCGGGGACGACAGCCGGGCCCTTGAACTCGCCGGGCTTCTGGGTCGCCGCGATCGGCGGCTTGCCTTTGTTGTTGGTGACGAAGGCGGCCTCGTTGCGGCTGGCGGCGCGCACATTGCGGCGCTGAGCGACCGTCGGCGGGATGTGTTTCTCTCTCTGGAGGGCGATCTGTTCGGGGGACGGGCGCGCCCTCACTCCATTCGGGCCGCCATTGAAGCTCGCGCGCTCGACGATGCGCGGGACGGGGCGCTCGTAGACGTTGGTGATATGCACCGAGCCGAAATTATTGACGGTGCGGTTGTAGAAGAAGCGGTTTCCGTCCCAGCGCCCGCCCTCGAACCCGTTGCCAGTATAGCCGTAACCATAGCTGACGCCGCCGTAGAAGCCGACACGCGGCCCCCAATATCCACGATTGAACATGTAGGCGCCGTTGACGAATCCCCAGTAGCCCGGCGTCCACAACAGGCCCGGATGCGGCGGCTCGACCCAGGTGCCCGGCACCCAGTAATAATCGTCGTTGTTCCAATTCCAGTAGCCCGGCGTCCAGATGTAGCCCGGTGCGGGCAGCGGCGGTTGTTCGTACTCGGGCAGCGGCGGCGGCGCCTCGTCGGCGATGATTCGCGGCCCGTAGGAGCCGCCTCCGTCATAAGAGCCGCCTCCGGACGCGGCTTCGCCGCCGGTCGGCGGGCATGTGCAGGTCTGCGCCTGGGCGAAGCCGATCGTCGCGCCGCCAGGAAGGGCCGCGAGCAAAACCGCGGCCAATATCGGACTTAAAGTTCGCATCGGAAGCCACCCTTTCTTGGGTCGCGGCCTTCTGGCCGCGTATCCGGCGCGTTAGGACGCGGGCGGTGAACCAGCGCTGAACGATTCCGTTCCCTTAAAACTGCCCCGTGATTGAACCGGGCGATGGCCGCAAACTCGCCTTCGTCGGGATTTAGTAACGCTCTTATGGTTAGGAATCTGCGCGCTGCCTCTAAGGAATGGGCGGGTACCGTATGAGAGTGTCGAGGCATTTGCTGGCCGGCGTCGCCGTGGCCGCGCTGGGGTTGGGGACGGCGCTGGCCGACGAGCCTTCGCAGACGGCCCCGCCGCCGCCCGTTGTTTCGAGCACGCCGCTGCCCGCGCCCGTGGCGGCCGTCGCGACTCCGGAAGCGCCAAAGCCCGCCGCCGCGCCGAGCCCTCAGCCGGCCAAGCCCGCCGCCGCGCCTGCGCCCACGGCGACTCCAGCCGTCACCTCCGCGCCTTCGCCTGTGGCGACCCCGGCCGCCGCCGCCGCACCCCCCCCGAGCGGAAGCGCCGAATCGCCGGCGCCCATCCCCGTCGATGTCGCGCCTAAGCCGAAGCGCCGCCGGCCGGCGCCGCCGCCGCTCCAGACGGCGCTGTCGACCAGTCCTTACCCGACGCTTTCGCCGGAGACGCTCGACGCCACACGCAGGGCTGAGCAACGCTACGCCCATATCGTCGAGGAAGGCGGTTGGGCGACCGACCTTCCGTCGCTGCATCCAGGCTCGCGCGGCGAGGCGGTGCTCAGGCTGCGCCGACATCTGGCGCTGGAGGGAGATTTGCCGTCCTCCAACGCCTCGCGCCCGCGTTGGGACGGCGGGCTCACCGCCGCCGTCAAGCATTTCCAGGAGCGCATGGGCCTGCGCGAAACCGGATATGTCAGCGGCGATACCTTGAAGGCGATCAACGTGTCGGCCGAGGCGCGCCGGCAGGAATTGGCGGCTAGCGCCGCGCGGCTGTCGATGATGCATCCCGAGTTCGAGCGCCGCTACGTCGTCGTTAATATACCCTCGACGCAGGTGGAGGCGGTGGAGGACGGGCGCGTCGTTCACCACTACATCGCCATCGTCGGCAATCCCGATCATCCCTCGCCGGAAATCACGGCGCATATTTCGGTCATCAATCTCAATCCGACCTGGACGGTGCCGACCTCGATCATCAAGAAAGAGATCATTCCGCATATGCAGCGCGATCCCGGCTATCTCGCGCGCATGCACATCCGCGTGCTCGACGGGCAGTTGCACGAGATCGACCCGCGCTCGATCAACTGGAGCACCGACCGGGCGGCAAACTACATCTTGCGCCAGGATCCGGGCGCCGGCAACGCGCTGGGCTCGATCCGCATCGGCATGCCCAACAAGCTCGCCGTCTATATGCACGACACGCCTGGCAAGGCGATGTTCGGCCGCGATTTCCGCTTCCTCAGCCACGGCTGCGTGCGTGTGCAGGGCGTCTGGGATTACGCCGCTTGGCTGCTCGAAGACACGCCCGGCGGGCTGGACGGCCAATGGACCAAAGAGGCGCTGCTCGAAAAGATGCGCACCAAGGAGCGCATAGATATCAAGCTCACCCGCGCCGTGCCGGTTTATTGGGTCTATCTGACGGGGTGGGCGAACGCCGACGGAGTCGTCAATTTCCGCGATGACGTCTACAGCATCGATCCCGTAGCCGAGGCCAATGCGGCCGCCTACGCCGCCAAGGCCCAGCAGGAGGCCACGGAGGCGTTGAGCCCGGCGTCGACCCCAACCCCGGCGGCGCCGCTGTCGATCTCGCCGATCTTCAATTTCCTCAGCGGGCGGTGACGTCCGCTCGGCCGCTGCAAAACCGCGTCGATCCCCTCGGCGCGCTTTGGGCGACGCCGGAGCGCGGGCGGCTGATGGGCAATAGGGGCGGGCGTTTTCACGACGACAAACGGCGCATCGGGCGGCGCCAATGGGCGAGCCGGCAATGGATCGCCTGCGCCTGCGAATTCAAGAACCGGCGGCGCGAGGTCTTCGGGCGCGGCTATACCGAATTGTTCTTCCGTGACGAACCGACGGCGCTGGCGGCGGGCCATCGGCCGTGCTTCGAGTGTCGGCGCGCCGAGGCGCTGGCGTTCCAGGCGGCGTTTCCAGGGGTCAAGCCCAGCGCGCCGGCGATGGATGCGCGGCTGCACGAAGAGCGGCAAGACCCCGCGCGGTGGGCGCGGCTCGCCGTGCTCGAATCGCTGCCGGAGGGCGCGATGGTCCTCTGGAGCGGCGCGGCGCATCTCAAGGCGGGCGGAAGGCTTTGGCCGTGGAGCTTCGGCGCTTACGGGGCGCCCAAGGCCGCGCCGGGCGCCAAGGTCGCGGCGCTGACGCCGCCCTCGATCCTCGCCGCGCTTGCCGCGGGCTATCGGCCGCGAATCGAAGGGACGCCGCTGGCCGGCGAAGACGTGAAGAACGGCCCCCGGCGTCGCGCTTGACGAGGCTCGCCGGCGGACCTAGGCCGCTCGCGGCGGGTGAGGGAGAGCTAGATGAGGTGGAGCGGGCGAGCGTTTTTGGGTCTCGCGCTGCTTGCCGCCTCGCCGGCCGAAGCCTTTGATTGCCACAAGGCCGCCACGCCCGCCGAGAAGGCCATTTGCGCGGATCCCGCCGCCCGCGCCGCCGACGCGGCGATGGCCGACGCCTTCCGCAAGCGCTTCGCCTCGGAGAGCGCTTCGGCCAAGCGCACGCTGATCGCCGCGCAGGGACGCTGGCTGCAACAGCGCGACCGCGATTGCATGGACGCCAAACCGCTTGGCGCCTGCCTTGCCAAGGAGAGCGCGCGCCGCCGCGCCTTCCTCGCCGCCGAGCCTGAGGCCGGACCCGGCGCGCCGGGTCGGCTCGCGCCGGTCTTTCGCATCGAGAGCGGGTCGAAGACCAAGGCGGACATCGACCTGCAATTGCTCAAATATCCCGCCCCCGCGACGCCGACCGAACGTGCCTTCAACGCGGCGGTCGATGGTCTCGTCGGCCCGCTCGACGAGCCGGGGCCAGATGAGCCCAATCCCGGCGGTTACGCCCATGATCGCTTGATGCGGCTGGTCTACGCCTCGTCCAAACTCGTCTCCGCCCATCTCTCGGGCTACGAGGACGTCGGCGGCGCGCATCCCAACAGCTTCTCGGGCAACGTCAATATTCTCGCCGCTGAGGGGCGGGAGGCGAATTTCGCCGATCTCCTCGACCCGCGCGGCGCCAAGGCGGTGTTCGCCCTGTGCCTCAAGCAGGTCATCGCCGCCAAGAGGGCGCGCATGGGCGCCGACGCGCCCGTCGGCGCGGAGTTCATCAACGAACTCAACAAGCAAGTCGATGAGGCCACGGCCAAGCTCGACGCCTGGAGCTTTGGCCCCGATGCGGCGATCGTCGCCTACGACCCCTACTCCGTCGGCCCTTATGTCGAGGGCGCCTATGAGTGCGCCATCCCCTATACGACGCTGAAACCGCTGGCGAAGCCAGATTTCCCACTGCCCTAAGAGGAGAACTCCCATGAACCAGCCCGTACAACCGCTCGCAGCCCAAGGCGTGTTCATCGACAACACATGGCGCCCCGCCGCCTCCGGCCGCACGCTACCGATGATCGCCCCGGCCGAGGGCGTCGCCTTCGCCGCCATCGCCGCCGGCGGCAAGGAGGATGTCGATGCGGCGGTCGCCAGCGCCCGTCATGCCTATGAGGAGGGCGCGTGGGGCCGCCTCGCCGCCACCGAGCGCGGCCGGTTGCTGACCAAGCTCGGTCGGCTGATCGAGGATCACGTCGACGAGATCACCGCCATCGAGGCGCGCGACACCGGCAAGCCGATGAAACAGGCGCGCGCCGACGCCGTGGCCGTGGCGCGCTATTTCGAATATTATGGCGGCGCCGCCGACAAGCTGCACGGCGACACGATTCCCTATGCGAACGGCTATTTCGTCGCCACCGTCTATGAGCCCAAGGGCGTCACCGGTCACATCATCCCGTGGAATTATCCGGTGCAGATGTTCGGCCGCACCATCGCGGCCTCGCTCGCCGTCGGCAACGCCTGCGTGATGAAGCCGGCCGAGGACGCCTGCCTCGCGCCGTTGCGCCTCGTCGAACTCGCCGCCGAGGCCGGCTTCCCCGAGGGCGCGCTTAACTGCGTGCCGGGGCTCGGCGAGGAGGCGGGCGCGGCGCTGGCGGCGCATCCCGACGTCGATTTCCTCTCCTTCACCGGCAGTCCCGAGGTCGGGACGCTGGTGCAGGCTGCCGCCGCGCGCAATCATATCGGCTGCACGCTGGAGCTTGGCGGCAAGTCGCCGCAGGTCGTGTTCGCCGACGCCGATTACGAGGCGGCGCTCGCCTCGGTGGTCGCCGCCATCGTCCAGAACGCCGGCCAGACCTGTTCGGCCGGTTCGCGGCTGCTGCTCGACGCAAAAATCTGGGATCGCTTCATGGCCGATCTCGCCTTGCGTTTCGCCAAGGTGACGGCCGGCGCGCCCGAGATGGACCGCGATCTCGGGCCGGTGATTTCCAAGGTGCAACAGCGCCGCATCCTCGGCATGGTCGCCGCCGCCGAGGGCAGCGGCGCCAAGAAACTCGCCGAAGGACAGATCGCGGCCGGCGCTTCGACGGACGGCTTCTTCGTCAAGCCGGCGATCTATGGTGTCGAGAACCCGACGGCGCCGCTGTTGCGCGACGAAGTGTTCGGCCCGATCCTGGCCGCGATCCGCTTCCACGACGAGGAGGAGGCAGTGAGGCTCGCCAACTCCACCGATTACGGCCTTGTCGCCGGCGTCTGGTCGGCTGACGGGGCACGGGCGATGCGCGTGGCGCGCCGAATCAAGGCGGGCCAAGTGTTCGTCAACAATTACGGCGCCGGCGGCGGCGTCGAGTTGCCGTTCGGAGGCGTCAAGAAGTCGGGCCACGGGCGCGAAAAAGGTTTTGCCGCGCTGCACGATTTCGCGGCGCTGAAAACAATGGTGTTCAAGCACAATTGAGCCTCATGCCGAACGGCGTTGATCGGCTGTATCAATTCGTGCGTAATAGGCCTTGGGGCGCAGTGTTTGTCTGCGCCAACGGGCTGAGGAGGATGCTGCATGAAGCGGATGTTTCTGGCGGTAGGCGCGGTCGTTTTGGGGATCAGCGCGGGCATCGCGGCTGACGATCCCATCCACGCCCGGCAAGAGTTGATGAAGGCCAATGGGCAAGCGGCCAAGAACGTCGTGGCGATTCTCAAGGGCCAGGCGCCGTTCAAGCTGGCGACGGTGCAGGCGGCGCTGAAGACGTTCATCGATACGGCCGACAAGGCGCCGGCTTTGTTCCCGCCGGGCAGCGACAAGGGCAAGACCCACGCGCTGCCTGCGATCTGGACGGACAAGAGCGATTTCGAGGCGCATTTCGCCAAGCTCGGCGCCGATTCCAAAGCGGCTCTCGCCAAGATCACCGATGAGGCGAGTTTCAAGGCCGATTTTCCGCCTATCTTCAAGGATTGCGGATCCTGCCATCAAAAATACCGCGCCAAGGAGCAATGAGGGTTCTGGCTGCGCTGGTCGCGCTGGCGTTGGTCGGCGCGGTTGCTTTCTGGGTTCTCACCGCGCCGGCCGAGCTTGACCCCAAGATCGCGCAGGCGATGCGAGAGCCCGGCGACGCAAAGGCGGGCGAACTGGTGTTCTGGGCGGGCGGTTGCGCCGCCTGCCACGCCAAATCCGGTGATTTGTCGAAACTCGGCGGCGGCGCGGCGCTTAACACGCCGTTCGGCCCGATCCATCCGCCCAATATCTCGCCCGACCGCGAGGATGGGATCGGCGCATGGAGCGCTGCGCAATTCGCGCACGCGCTTTACGATGGCGTCGGCGCTCAGGGTCAGCACCTCTATCCGGCCTTCCCCTATCCGTCCTACCGCCACATGAGCGTCGTAGACGCGCGCAACTTGTGGGCGTTCTTGCGCACGCTGCCGCCGGTCAAGGGCCGCGCGCCGCCGCCGGGCTTCCGCTTCCCCTTCAACATTCGCCGCGCGGTCGGGATCTGGAAGCGCCTCTATCTTTCACCGCTCGACCCGCCCGAGCCTGTTGCCGCCGCCGACACAGCCGACTTTGGCCGCTATCTCGTTCAGGGCGCCGGCCATTGCGGGGAATGTCACACGCCGCGAGATTTTCTTGGCGGCATGATCGCCTCGAAGGCGCTCTCGGGCGCACCCGTGCCGGATGGGAAGGGCAAGTCGCCCAACATCACGCCGGCCGGGCTTTCCAAATGGTCGGTGAGCGACGCGGAAACAGCACTTTCCCTGGGCATAACGCCCGATGGCGATTCGCTGGGCGACGCGATGGCGGCGGTGGTGACCGATCTCGGCCATCTGCCGAAGGCCTATTTGACGGCGATCGCCCGCTACCTGAAGCGCTGAGCCAGCCCGAGATAAGCCCGGGCGAGCACATTGCCCGCCTGAAGAGGGCGGGCATGGCGAATTCGAGGCTGTGGCAAGAAAACGCGGGCAACGCGCAGGCGCGCGGCCTCATCGGCCCCGCGCATCTGACGCTCGCCGAAGGGCTCGTCAGCGTCGGCCGGCTCGATGAGGCGATAGGCCTCTATGACGCAGCGGCGCGCAGCGATCCCGCCTCCGCGCCGGCTCTGCTGGGCTTGGCGCGTGCGCTGCTGGCGGCGGGTCGCGCGGCCGAGGCGTTCCCGCACGCCGACGCGGCTCTGGCGCTCGACATCGACGACGTCGAGGCCTGGCGCGTCGCAGCCGAGGCGCTGAACGCGCTCGGCGAACCGCGCCTGGCCGCGCAGGCGTTCGAGCGCGCGCTTTCGCTGGCGCCCACAGCGGCCTCGCTCCATCTGCGGCTCGGCGGGCTCTATGAGGCGCTCGATCAGCCGCACGACGCCGCCTCGCGTTATTTGGAGACGCTGCGGTTGAAAGGCGGCGCGGCCGCCGATACGGAGGCGCACATTGGTCTCAGCGGCCTTTTCGGTCGCGCCGGGCAATTCGCCGAGGCGCGCGTCCATGCCGAGGCGGCGCTGGCGCTCGCCCCCGGGGCGCGCGGCGCTCATCAGAACCTCGCCGTCATCTGCGACCATGAGGGCCGCCTCGCCGAGGCCGAGGCGCATCGGGAGCGCGCCTATCGCGCCGCGCCGCTCATCGTCACCCGCGCCGCCGCGCCGCGCCGCCGCGTGCTGACGCTGGCCAGCGCCGAGCGCGCAAATTCGCCCGACCGCTATCTGATTCCCGCCGCACGTTACGACCGGTTGATCTGGTTCCTCGCCTATGCCGAAGGCGCGCCAGAGCAGGATTACGACGTCGCCTTCAACGCCTTCGGCGACGCCGACCTCGCCGCCGCCCATGCGCTGCGGCTCGCCGATTTCGCGCGCGCGAGCGACAAGCCGCTGCTGAACCCGCCCGACCGAATCGCACGCACCACGCGCGACAACGCGCAGGCTCTGTTCGCCGACATCGCCGATCTCGTGATCCCTGAAACCCGGCGCGTGCGCGAGGCCGCCGATCTCGACGGCTTCGATGCGACGCGGCGCTGGCTGTTGCGCCCGTTCGGCTCTCACGGCGGCGAGCGCGTCGAGCAACTAGACCTTGGACAAGCGGCGACGCGGCTCGACGGGCGGCCGCATTATCTGACCGCCTTTCACGATTTCCGCTCGGGCGACGGGCTCTACCGCAAGTACCGCGTGTTCTTCGTCGACCGCGCGCCGTATCCCTATCACCTCGCCGCCAGCCGCGATTGGCTGGTGCATTATCAGACCTCGCTGACGCCAACGACGCCGGCGTTCATCGAGGAGGAACGGCGGTTTCTCGAAAACCCCGAGGCCGCGCTCGGCGCGCCGGCGTTCAACGCCATCTCGCAGATCGGGCGGCGGTTGGACCTCGATTTCGCCGGCGTCGATTTCGCCGTGCTGGCCGACGGGCGAGCGCTGCTGTTCGAGGCCAATGCGACGATGCTGATTCATCCCGAGGCGGAGGACGGCCCTCTGCGGCGCAAGAACCCGTTCATCCAGCGCGTCCTCGAAGCGTTCTGGGCGCGGCTCGAAAGCGCCTGATTATTTGGACGGGAAGAACGGGAAGCGCACCTTATCGCCGGACTTCAGGCGGATGTCGAAGGCCTGATCGGCGTTGAGTTCCAGCACCGCGACGACGGGCGCGCCGGAGGAGATCAGCTTTTCCGACAGAGGCTTTGCATGTTCGTAGACGCCGCGCACCGTGCCGTCGGCGCCAATGAAGACCATGTCGAGCGGCAGATAGGTGTTCTTCATCCAGAAGGTGACGGGCGCGCGGGTTGGAAACTCGAACAGCATGCCGTGATTGGCCGCCATCTGGCGCCGATACATCAACCCGCGTTCGCGCGAAGCGTTATTGTCGGCGACCTCGACTTGATAATGATGCACGCCCGTCGAAGTTATAATGTCGAGCGGCTGAATTGCTCCGTCCGCGCGAGCGCCAAACGCAAGCGCGCTGAAGCCAACAGCGAGCGCGATGCGGCGAAGCGGGCCCGTCAATGCGTGGCCTGCGCGCGCGCGCCATCGAGCGGGCGCACTTCAACGGCCAGTAATCCCTTGGGGCCGGGGCCGAAACGCGCCAGCATCGTGTCGCCGGGCTGGGGATCGATGAAGCCGTAGCGGCGCAGCGTCTCCATATGGACGAATATGTCCTCCGTCCCCTCGCCGCGGGTCAGGAAGCCGAAGCCGCGCGAGCGGTTGAACCATTTGACGAGGACGATCTCGAAGCCGCCGACCTGAGCGGCCTGCGCGCGCGGTCGCGCGAACGCGCTGGCGGGAAGGGCGGCAGGATCGCCGGGCGTCACCGACACCACCTTCAACACTTGCAGGCCGCGGTCGCGACGCTGCGCCTCGGCGACCACGCGGGCGCCCTCGGTCAAGGTGGAAAACCCATCGCGGCGCAATACCGTGACATGGATCAACACGTCGCCGCCGCCGTCTTCGGGAATGATGAAACCGTAGCCCTTGGCGACGTCGAACCACTTGACCCGGCCCGCGACCTCAACGAGTGCGCCGGCGGAGTCGAGCGGGTATTCGATCGTAGCCGCCACGTTTGGCTTATCTTGATCGTCGCTCAAATGTCTTGGCCCCCACCTCAAATGCGAACGCTCGAAAAACCTTGCACGATCATCCCTGGCAAGCCGAAGCCCTTCGTGGGGCCGGCTTCTGCGCCGCGAATCGCCGAGCGCGTGATTCTCTCAACCAACATAGCAAAATGGCTCGCGCCGAATAGCGAAAATACGTCCGCTCGCGCGAAGATTGTGGACAGTGTGGTATTTTCTCAAACAAACGCCCGCATCGGGGGCGCCGAGGCGGGCGTGCTGCTTAAGTATAGGCGTATCGGCTTTACTCTGCGTCGTCCTCGGGCTCGGGCGGCGGGGCCATGCCTTCGAGGCCGCGCAACAGATCTTCTTCGGTCATGCGGTCGAACTGCGCCTCCGCGCCGGGGTCGAGTGAAGCCGCCGCGGGCGCGAGCGGCGGCGCGGCTTCTGCTTCCGGCTCGTCGACCTCGACTTGCTTTTGCAGCGAGTGGATGAGGTCTTCCTTCAGATCGGTCGGCTGAAGCTTGGAGTCGGCGATTTCGCGCAGCGCGACGACCGGGTTCTTGTCGTTGTCGCGCGCGACAAGGATATTCGAGCCGGAGGAGATCGAGCGGGCGCGGTGGCTAGCCATCAGCACCAGTTCGAAACGGTTGTCGATCTTGTCAATGCAATCTTCTACGGTGACGCGCGCCATGGCGGCTCCTCAAGAGACGATTTTTTGGCAGATTAATTCGCGCGCATACACCCTATGCCGCATCGGCGCAAGTTTCGCCCCCCTCAGCAACAGCCATAGAACCCCGCGACCGCCTCGGGGATCGGCGCCCAGGCGGCCAGGAAGCCGGCGCGGGCGGGCATGCGCTCGCGATATTGCGCGCGCAAGCGGCGCTCGACGTCATCGAGGTCCACGCCGGTAAGCCGCCCTCCGGCAAGGATCTGACGGCCCCCGACATAGAGCGCGTCGATATGGGCGGCGCTGGCGCGCGCGAACAGGAAATCGATCGGCGCAACGGGCAAGATCGCGTCGCGATCGAGCCGGTCGAGATCGAGGATCAGCGCGTCGGCGGGTTCGCCAATTTCGAGCGCCCCCGTCCCCGGCGCGCCGTTGGCGCGACGGCCGTTGCTGACGATGGCCGCCAGCCAATCCTCGCGCGAGACGACCGTCTCGAAGCCCCAGCCTGCATGCAGGAAATGGCCGAGCCGCGCCTCGCGCACGATGTCGTCATCCTCGTCGAATGCGGAGGCGTCGACCCCGAGCGCGACGCGGACGCCGCGCTTGAGCGCCTCGCCGATTGGGGCGATGCCGGAGCGCAGATGCAAGTTGGAACTGGGGTTGGCGGCGATGGTCACACCGTTGCGGGCGAGAATGTCGAGATCCTCGGCGCGCGCGTGGACGCAATGGGCCAGCGTCAGGCGCGGCGACAGGAGGCCGAGCCGCTCCAGCCGCGCGGCGATCCCCTCCTCGTAATGCCGGTCGGCGAAGGCCCGCTGATAGCGCGTCTCTAGGAAATGCATGTGGACACGCCGGCCGGTGGGCGCGCTCGCCTCGGCGACTGCGACGAGCAGCTCGTCCGAGCACCATTGTGCGCCGTTGGGGCCAAATTGCACGCTGAATTCAGGGCTCTCGACCGCGGCGGCGATGGCCTCGACGCGCGCGACCTGCTCGGCCGGGCTCGGCATGGCGGCGCCGAAACTCGCCGTCAGCACGTCACGTGAGGCGGCTGGCAGCTTGGCCAGCACGTCCTCGGAGGGGCCGTAGACGATGGGGTTGCGGTCGCGCATGAACACCGCCAGCGTCACCCGCACGCCGACTTCGCGCGCGGCGCGGGCGATCGCCTTGGCTTCGCCTATGGGATCGTCCGGCGTATGGAGGCGGGTGTAATGCGCCATGACCGAAGCCGCGCCGCCGCGCGCCGCGCGGCCGAAGGCGGCCAGGGCGCCCAAATAGGGATCAATCGCCGGCATCGCCGCGAGACGCAGCAGCCAGAGTTCGAGCGGCTTGTCGGCCGCCCCGAACGAGGTCGGTGACAGCGCCCGGCAATGGTCGTGGGCGTTGGCTAACGCGGGTAGGGCCAGACGGCGGCGCGCGGGCGGCGCGGCGGCGGGCCGAATGGCGGCGATGAGCCCGTCGCGCACGAAAAGATCGACGGGGCCCTCATCCTCATGGCCGAGCCGCAGCACGCCGGCGATTTCATTCATGGGTCCGCTCCCTTTGGGCGTCTCTCATGCAAAAGCCCGGCCGTCCGGGTGCAAGCCACGTGCGCGGCGCGCCATTTCTGGTTAGGGTCGCTGAAGCATCGGTCGCTGTCCAGACCGATTCACCCCTCTTCGGAGCGCATTCATTTGAGCCCGCATATAACCGCCTATGCGCTGTTGGCCGTTTGCGTCGGCGCGCTGTTTCCCGTGCAATCGGCCGCCAATGCTTTGCTTGGGAACGGTGTCGGTGGGCCGGTCGCGGCGACACTTGTCTCTTTCGTTTCTGGCCTCGTGGTGCTGTTGTGTTTCAACACGCTGCTGTTCCGGCAATGGCCAAGTCTGAGCGATCTCGCGGGCCAGCCGCTGCCGCTTATTTGGATCGGCGGGACCATCGGCGCGATCTTTCTCAGCGCCAATGTGTTCATGGCGCCACGCCTTGGCAGCGCGGCGACGCTGGGTTTCGTGATGGCCGGCCAACTGGTCTCGGCTCTGGTCATCGACAGGTTCGGTCTGTTCGCTTTCCCGGTGCGCGATCTCTCGGCCGGGCGCATCAGCGGCGTAGCGCTGGTGCTGATTGGCGCGTTGCTGGTCCGCCTGACCTGAGGCCGCGTCCATGCTAGATCGCGAGGCGAAACTCGAGGGGGCGCAAGGTGCCTAAGACGACGTTCGAAAAGCTGCTGTTCGCCTGCCGCTGGTTGCTGACGCCATTCTACGTGGCGCTGATCGTGGCGCTGGTCGAACTGCTCGTCAAAGTGGTGATGCACGCCTACGACATCGCGCTGAAACTCACCGTCATGACCGAGGACGAGGCGATCCTGGGCGCGCTTGGCATCGTCGATCTCACGTTCTGCGCCTGCCTCGTCGTGCTGGTGGTGTTCTCGACCTATTCGAACTTCGTATCGCGCGTCGATCGCGCCGCGCATGAGGAATGGCCAGCCTGGATGATCGGCATCGACTACGGCGAACTCAAGCTCAAACTCGTCGCCTCGATCGTGGCGATCGCCTCGATCAAGTTGCTCGAAGCCTTCATGAACATCGAGCACGAAACCAACCGCGATCTCGCCTGGCAGGTCGGCATATTCGGAGCTTTCGTCGGCGCGGCGCTGCTGCTTGGCCTCGCCGAGGCGGTCGGGCGAGCCTATGGCGGAGGCCACGATAACTAAGCTGCGCGCTCGGGGGTTAGACCCGCGCCGTCCGACGCGCTAGGAGAAGGCCTCGATTCCGCCGCCCCCGAGGCTCGTTTGTCCCATCCCACCGATTTCGCCGGTTTGAAGGCCGTTTCCGCCCGTCTCGGCGCCGATCCCTTGCGCATCCAGGGGCCCGGCGGGAACACGTCGGTCAAGGAAAGCGGGCGGATGTGGATAAAGGCCTCGGGCACGGAACTCGCCGAGGCCGAGCGGCGCGACATTTTCGTCGTCGTCGACCTCGACAGGATGCGCGCCGCGCTGGCGGCCGGCGATCCGAAGGCCGATCAACCGGCGGCCTTCGCGCTGGACAGCGCCGGCTTGCGACCGTCGATCGAAA
>JAJYDD010000582.1 GCA_021777795.1 Pseudomonadota bacterium
CTCGCCTGCTCGGCAAACGAAGTCACGCTATCGCGATTGGCTCAGATCCAACCCGCGCGTCCACAGCCCCAGGAACGAGCTGCGCACCTTGTCGTTGTGCAGAAGCTGGCGACCGGTTCCCGAAAGCGTGACGCGGCCCTTCTCCAGCACGTAGCCGCGATCGACGACCTCCAGCGCCTGAAACACGTTCTGCTCGACGAGGATAAGCGCGACGCCGGATTTGCGAATGGTCTGGATGAGCGCGAACAGTTCGTTGACCGCCTTCGGCATCAGCCCCAGCGAGGGCTCGTCGAGAATCAGCAAGCGCGGATCGCTCATCAGCCCGCGCGCGATGGCGACCATCTGTTGCTCGCCGCCGCTCATCGAACCCGCCGCCTGCGAAAGCCGATCCGCCAAGCGCGGGAACAGCGCCAACACGCGCGCCAGATTGCTCGCATAATTGGCCTTCGCGCGCCGCGCATAGGCGCCCATTTGCAGGTTCTCAATCACGCTGAGGCGCGGAAACACCAACCGTCCCTCAGGGACCAGCGTGACCCCGCGCTCGACGACCGCATGCGAGGGCAACGCCGTCACATCCAGCGCGTCAAACCACAGACGCCCACGCTGCGGCTTCAGCACGCCGGCGATGAGCTTAACCGTCGTCGATTTGCCCGCGCCATTGGCGCCCAGCAGCGCCACCGCTTCGCCCGGCCCCACCTCGAACGAGACGCCATCGACGGCGATGGCGCCGTCATAGGCGAAGGCGAGGCCCTCGGCGTCGAGCAACGGCGCGGTCATGGCGTGTCCAAGCGCTCCAGCGGCTTGCCGAGATAGGCCTCGATGACCGCCGGGCAATGCACGATATCGGCGGGCGCGCCCTCGGCGATCAGCCGTCCGGCGGCGATGACGAACACCTTGTCGGAGATCTTCATCACCGTCTCCATGTCGTGTTCGACGAGCACGACCGTCGCGCCGCGCCGCCGCGCCGCCTGAAGCATCGCCATCATCTGCGCGGTCTCGACGCGGTTGAGGCCGGCGCAGGGCTCGTCGGCCAGGATCAGCCGGGGCCGCGTCGCCAAGGCGCGGGCGAATTCGAGACGCCGCAGATGGCCGACAGGCAACGACGAGGCGACCTCGCCAGCGAGCGGCGACAGTTGCGTGAAGGCGAGCGCCTCTTCAGTCACCTTGCGCGGATCGCGCGCGCCCTCGCAGCCGAACAGCGCGCCGACGAGCACGTTCTCATAGACGCTGAGTCCGTGAAAGGGCTTAGCGATCTGGAACACGCGCGCCATGCCGGCCCGATTGATCCGATAGGTCGGCGTCCCGTCGATGCGCCGGCCCTCGTACCAGATCTCGCCCTCGGTCGGCGCGAGATAGCCGGTCGCCATGTTGAACAAGGTCGATTTGCCGGCGCCGTTGGGGCCGATGATCGTGGTGATGCTGCCGGGCGCAATGGCGAGATCGACGCCGTCGATCGCCCGCAGACCCCGGAACGCGCGGACAAGACCGACGAATTTGAGGATCGGCTCGCCGGGTTCGACAGGCGGCGCCTGGCCGACGGGCATGGCCGGCGCCTCGGAAAGCGCCAGGGAGAGCGGCTTCCGGCGCCTGCGGAACAGGCCGACGACGCCGTTCGGGGCCAGGAAAACCAGGGCGATGATGACGAGGCCGGTCAGCATCATATGCACTTGAAGCAGGCCGCCGAGCACAACGTCGTTGAGCACGGTCATGACAGCGGCGCCGAGCGTGGGGCCGATGAGCGTGCCCATGCCGCCGAGCAGCGAATAGACGACGACATTGAACGAGAGATCGGAGCGAAACACCCAACTCGTCGTGATATAGCCGAGGCTGTAGGCGTAGACCGCGCCCGTCAGCCCAATCAGCACGGCGCTCAGCACGAAGCCAATCAGCTTGTAACGTTCGGTGGGAACGCCGAGCATCCGCGCGGTGTCCTCATCCTCGCGGATGGCGATGAGACCATAGCCGAGGCGCGAATAGCGCACCATCACCGCGACGCCCAAAGCCAGCGCGGCGAGCCCCAGGAACAGATAATAAAACAGCACCTCCGGCGCCAGATTGGTCCCCGGATCGAGCGTCACGCCGAGCGCGCCCTCGAACAGATCGACGCTGTTCGACAATTCCCCCAGCACCAGAGAAACGCCGAGCATCGCGATGGAGAAATAGGCGCCGCGCAGCCGCAGGATCGGATAGCCGATGACGGCGGCGAGCGCGCCGGAAGCGACACCGCCCGCGACCACGGAGACGACGAACCGCTCCAGGGAATCGTCGATGCCGCCATGCTCCTGCATCAAAGCTGCGGCGAAGGCGCCGAGCCCCAGGAAAGCTGACGAACCAAAGCTCCAATAGCCGGCGAGACCGCCAAGCAGGCTCCAGGCGGTGGCCAGCGCGGCGCCGAAATAGATGTTGAGGATGACCCTGAGCGCAAAAGGCGAGGCGTGCGACGGCACGGCCGCCAGCCCCGCCAGCACACAAAGCGCGGCGAGCGCCGCCCCGGCGCGGCGGATCAACGCGAACCTCCAAAGGCGGCGCCGAGCAGGCCATTGGGCTTGACCACCAGCATCAGCACGAGGACCAGAAACACAACGGCGTTGGGATAAGCGGGGCCGATATATTCGCTGGTCAACGATCCCATGATCCCGAGCAGCAGACCGCCCAGCAACGCCCCTGCGGCGCTTCCCGCCCCGCCGAGCACCACGACGACGAAACCATAGATGGTCCAGTTCTCCTGACTGGTGGGCGCAAAGGGATAGAGCATGCCGATAAGGACGCCCGCCGCGCCGGCGAAAGCCGCCGAAAG
>JAJYDD010000583.1 GCA_021777795.1 Pseudomonadota bacterium
TTTCGGCGACCCGCTGACCGCTGGCGGATCGCGCCGGGAGGGGATGGGTTTGAGCGGGCGATCTGCCTGGCCCTCGTGCAAGCGGCGGTCGAGGCGTGCCGGCTTGCCGCCGAGATCGCCCGGCGGGCGGCGCGGCTTGCGGCAGCGGCGCCGAAACTGCGCGCCAAAGGGGCCGGGGAGGCCATTCAGTTACTGCTCGACGACGATTCGGTCTCCGGTTCGCTGACCGCGCCTAATCTGACGCGCTGGGGTTCGCGCCGGCTGTTCGAGCGGCTCGCGATGCTGGACGCGGCGAGGGAATTGACCGGCCGATCGACCTTCCGGCTCTACGGGCTTTAGCGATGAGCCGGCGCGCCAAGGCGGACGTTGCCCTCGACCTCGAGCTCGAGGATCTGCCGGCGGAAATGCGCTGGCGCGAATGGATGGGACGCGTAGAGGCGGTGATTTTTGCTTCGCCCGCGCCGGTGACCCGCGAGGTCCTCGCCCGCGTCGTCGGTAAGGGCTGCAATCTCGACCTGGTCATCGACGACATCAAAGAGGAATTGCGCGGCCGACCCTATGAACTGGTCGCTGTCGCTGGCGGATGGAGTTTTCGGACCCGGTTCGGCCATGCTGCGGCGATCCGCGCCGCCGGCGTGGCGAAGGAGCCTGCCGCTGATTTGTCGCGGCGCGAGGCGCTCGCGTTGATGACGGTGGCTTATTTTCAGCCGGTGACGCGCGGCGAACTCGGCCAGTTCTTCGGCATGGAGGTCAGCCGCGACACCATCTCCGCCCTGCGGCAGGCGGGGTTGATCGCCGCCGGGCCGCGCAGCCCTACGCCGGGCGCGCCCTACGCCTATGTCACCACGCCGGCGTTCCTGGCGCATTTCGGCTTCGAGTCGCTGCGGGATCTGCCGGATATGGAGAAGCTCGAGGACGCCGGGCTGCTGGGCCGGGCGAGCGCGGACCCGGCAGGCGCGCGGGGAGCGCAGTTGGAGAATTCGAGGCTGCTTGACGATCTGGCGGGGGCTCTTGGCGTGATCGCTGAGGATGACGATCTGGAGGAGGACGCGGCGTAGGCGAGGGAAACCGATCTTGGGACGTACCGGTTACGAAGGTCTGGTGGGCAAGGTTGTGGGCCTTGAGGTCGCGCCACATCGTCTCGATGCGGAACGTGTCAACGACAATGAGACGCCTGGGCTGGGAATTTAGGCTTGGCTTTCAGGCTTGATGTGGGGCGGATTGATCCATGCGGCAGTTGGCCTTTTGGGCGGCGCGGGGATGCTTTTGACGAAGCGGTTCGGGTTGGCGGCGAAGGCGTTTTCGAGAGTGCGCTTACGGGCGGCGTAGATTTCGTCGGCTTGTCCATAGTGGACCTGGTTGGGCGTCATCAGGCCGAGCCCCAGATGATGGTGCTGGCCGTTGTACCAGCCGAAGAAGCTGCGGCAGAAGGCTCTGGCGTCCTGGATGCAGCCGAAGCGTTCGGGAAATTGCGGCTGGTATTTGCAGGTCTTGAAGAGGCTTTCCGAGAAGGGGTTGTCGTTGGACGTGTAGGGCCGGCTGTGCGATTTGGTGACGCCGAGATCGGCGAGCAGCAGGGCGGTGGCCTTGGCTTTCATGGCGGGTCCGCGGTCGGCGTGCAGGGTGAGTTGGCCGGGCAAGACGCTGTGCTTGGCGGCGGCGTCCTCGAACAGCAGCTTGAACAAGGCGGCGCTTTCGGCGTCGGCGACGAGCCAGGCCACGACCCTCCGGCTGAAGATGTCGATAATTACGTAGAGGTAGAAATAGGTCCACTTGGCCGGCCCCATCAACTTGGTTATGTCCCATGACCAGACTTCGTTGGGGCCTTCGGCGATCAGTTCCGGCTTTGTGTAGACGGGATGGCGCAACTGCTGGCGACGCTCCTTCACCTCTCCGTTCTCATGCAGGAGGCGATACATGGTGCGGATCGAGCAATAGTAGAGGCCCTGATCGAGCAACTCGGCATAGATTTCCGCCGGGGCCTGGTCGACGAACCGGGGCTCGCGCATGAGATCGAGCACGGCCTGACGCTCGGGAGCGTCCAGCGCCCGGGCGGGACGGGGGCGCGCACGGATCGGCGCCGCGGGGCGCCTTGCTTTCGCGCTGCGACGATGGAAGCTGGCGCGCGACAGGCCGAGCGCCGCGCAGGCCGCGCCGATCAGCCCGCCGCCGGGCGGCAGGGCCGCCACCGCATCCATCAGGACGCCTCGTCGCCGGGCATCGACAGCCCCAGCAGCAAAGCCAGTTTTTTTTGGATTTCGATGATCGCCTCGGCGCGTTGCAAGCGCTGCGTCAGGCTCTTGTTGTCGCGCTGCAACCGGGCGTGTTCGGCGGCCAGCGGGTTCGGCTCGGCAACCTTGGGGCCGCGCTTGACCGCCTTCAGCGCCTCGTTTGCGCCAGCGTCGCGTTGCCGGCGCCAATCCGTCAACAGCGAGGAATAGAGCCCCTCGCGCCGCAGGATCGCGCCAATGCCGCCCGGCCCCGCCTCTTCGACCTCACGTAGAACCCGAAGTTTGTAAGCGGCGGTAAACTTCCGCCGACGCGGCCTATCGGGCAGCTCCGGCGAGGCCGCCGATGGCGCCGAAACGACGGTCGGCCTACGGCCTCCCTCTGTCGCGCCGCCATCGGCAAGAGGCTTTTCAGCAAGAGGCTTTTCGAAGGGGATGATCGGCATAACCATGGGATGAGGTGACCTCTGCCCTCAAGGGTAAACTCCAGGGGGGTCTATGTCTCATCATCGTTGGCACGGAGGGCAGCGCCCGTCGCGATGGCGCCGCCGGTTGACGCCAGTGAA
>JAJYDD010000584.1 GCA_021777795.1 Pseudomonadota bacterium
CCGGGCGTCTGCGTCGATGGGGTGTCGGCTCTGACGACGAAAATATCACCGTCGCGCGCCAGACGGCAGAACTCTGCATTGGGCAGGAATAGCCGGGTCGTGTTTTCGTCCTGCGAAGGCAGCCGCCTGACATCGGCGCCGATCGTAGCGCCAAAGCGGAGCGAGGCGCGAGAGGCGCCGGCCAGTCTCAAGGTCTCCGACACCCCCGCGCCCCCGCGCCGCAGCGTGAAATGGACGTCGAAAGTCGGACTTTTCCAGGCATCCGAGGCTTCTATCCGCGTTGTCATCTCCGCCCCGACCGTCGCACGCGCATCGGAGGCAGGGTCCAGAGGCGCGCCGTCGAGCCCGTTTTCGGGCGGCTTCGTCGCCATGACCGCAGGCGCGCTGAGGCGGATCGTCACCAGCCGCGTGTCCTTCTCCTCGTCCGGCGTCATCATGTGGATCTGGTCGGGGCTTGCACTGCGCATGAGGTCGAGCAACCGGGGATCTTCGCCCATCTGCTTGAGGTATGCGACGATGCGCGCGTCTATGGCGGCGGGGTCGATTTCGGTCGAGGTGACGGCGTTCTTGCCCTGCGAGACGATCTCGCGCGAGGTCTCGACCTTGCGCCCGTCGATGATCCGATAGTGGACGAGAAACTTGCGCAACACGAAGATGCGCGTCTGGCGTTGCTTGACCTCATGCACTCCGACGATGGCCAGCGCGCTGGCGTAGCGCTCGACCCCGCCGGCCAGAACGAGGGTGCAGGCGGAGAGGCAGACGGCCGGATAGCTCGAAGCATAGCCGCGCGGGAGCGAAGGCGGGGCGGGCGTCGGCGCGAAAATCAACGTGTTTCCGACAGCGACCGCGAGGCCGCGCGCGCGGATGAGCCGCCCCATTTCCAGCGCGTCCTCCACCGAACCGCCGCCGGAGTTGATGACAAGCGGGCGACGGCGCCCGTCGAGCCGGGCGAGGAAGGCTTGGAACAAACGGGCGGTCCCCGCCCTGATCTCGCCCTGCGCGGCGATCCACTCCGGGCAATCGGTCTCGCAAGCCACGCCGTCGCGCACGAGCGGGAAGGTCATCGCCGGCGACGCGGGCGCGGGGCTTATCGCGGTCACCCACAGCGCCGCCGCCAAGCCTCGCATCCGCCCCATGCTGTCCTTCACTTATCCGGCGCGCTTCCCTCCTCGCCATACGCCAATCGGCGGCGCCCGTCTCGCCCTTGGCGCTGGACGCGATTGCATGAAGTTTGCATAAAGTCGGCAATGAGCGAATCCTTCGATCCCGCCGCCGTCGCCGAGGCGATGGCCCCGCTGCTTGGCCTTGCGCTGACGCCCGAGCGGCGAGGCCCCGTGCTGACGCATCTCAAAATCGCCGCCGATCTCGCCGCCAAGCTGGCCGGCGCGCCGCTCGACGACGAGGCCGAGCCCGCGCCGGTGTTCACGCCATGATCGAAGCCCTGCTGGATGGATCGGCGGAAGCCATCGCCGCCGCCGTGCGCGCGGGCGAAGTCTCCGCCCGCGCCGTGATCGCGGCGGCGCTCGCCCGCATCGGCGAGCGCAACGCCAAACTCGGCGCCTTCACCGACGTCACCGCCGCGCGGGCGCTGTGCGCCGCCGACGCCGTGGATGCGGCGCGCGCGCGCGGCGAGGCGCTGGGGCCGCTCGCCGGGGCGCCCTTCTCGGTAAAAAATCTGTTCGACGTGAAGGGGCTCGCCACCCGCGCCGGCTCCAAGATCAACCGCGAGCATGCCCCCGCCCACGACGATTCGACCCTGGTGAAGCGGCTGGAGGCGGCCGGCGCCGTCCTCGTTGGCGCCCTCAATATGGGCGAGTACGCCTATGACTTCACCGGCGAGAATGTGCATGACGGCGCCTCGCGCAATCCGCATGACCTCGGCCACATGACCGGCGGCTCCTCGGGCGGCTCGGGCGCGGCGGTGGCCGGCGGGTTGACGCCGATCGCGCTCGGCTCCGACACCAATGGCTCGATCCGCGTTCCGTCGTCGTTCTGCGGCCTGTTCGGGCTGAAGCCGACCTATGGGCGGCTGTCGCGGGCGGGCACGTTTCCCTTCGTCGCCAGCTTCGACCATCTGGGGCCGCTCGCCCGCTCCGTCGGCGATCTCGCGGCGAGTTTCGACGCCATGCAAGGCGCCGATCCCGGCGATCCCGCGCTGAGCGCGCAGCCGGCGCTGCCGACACGCGGGCTCATCGATGAGGGCGCGAGCGGCCTGCGGATCGCCACGCTCGGCGGCTATTTCGCGCGCGGCGGCGAGCCGGCGGCCTATGAGGCGGTCGAGCGCGTCGCCAAGGCGCTGAAGGCCGGGCGCAGGGTGGAATTGCCCGGCGCCGAAATCGCCCGCGCCGCCGCCTATCTCGTCACCATGACGGAAGGCGCGGCGCTGCATCTGGACAGGTTGCGCGAGCGCGCCGACGACTTCGACCCCGACGTGCGCGACCGCCTCATCGCCGGCGCCATGCTGCCGGGCGTCTGGTCGGTGAGAGCGCAGAAATACCGCAGCCTGTTCCGCGACGAGGCGCGCAAGCTGTTCCAGGAGGTCGATGTGCTGCTGGCGCCGGCGACGCCCTGCCGCGCGCCGGCCTCCGGCCAGAAGACCTTCGTGCTCGACGGCAAGGAGATGCTGGTGCGGCCCAATATCGGCATATTCACGCAGCCTATTTCGTTCATCGGCCTGCCGGTGGTCGCCGTCCCGGTGTGGACGGCGGGCGAAAAACTGCCGATCGGCGTACAGGTGATCGCGCCGGCCTGGCGCGAGGACATCGCCTTGCGCGTGGCGCGCCAATTGGAG
>JAJYDD010000585.1 GCA_021777795.1 Pseudomonadota bacterium
GGTCGTCGCGTAGACAGGCTATATCTCGCGGAATTCGAGTATCGCTTCAACCGAAGATACGATCTTGCCGCCATCATCCCGCGCCTCGCTTTCATCGCGCTGCGGACCGCTCCAATGCCATACCGCCTCCTGAAGCTGGCTGACGTTGCCGCGTAATCAGGTTCCGATTTGCGCGATAAATCAGGCGGCGGTCAGCGGGTGAGAACGGGCGCCGGCTTCATCGGCCGTCCCGCGACATAGGTCTGCGCAACGGCGCGATCGTCGCCGAGAATTTGCAACAGGAACAATTCCTCCGCCAGGCTTTCGATCGCTTCGGCGCGCAGCGCCATCGCCGGCGTGGCGCGACAATCGAGAACCACGAGATCTGCGTCGAAGCCAGCCTGCAACGATCCGATCCGATCAGCCAGACCCAGCGCCAGGGCGTTGCCGCGCGTCGCCCAATGGAAGGCCGACAGCGGATGCAGTTTTTGCCCGCGAAGTTGCAGGATTTTGTAGGCCTCGTTGAGGGTTTGCAACATCGAATAGCTGGTGCCGCCGCCGACGTCGGTGGCGACGCCGCTGACGACGCCGGCCTCCCGCAGCCGGGCCGCGTCGAACAAGCCTGAACCGAGAAACAGGTTGGAAGTCGGGCAGAACACGGCGCGCGCCTGCGTCTCGGCGATGCGCGCGATCTCGCGCGGGTTGAGGTGGATGGCGTGGCCGAGCAGCGTCTTCGGCCCGACAAGCCCATAAGTCTCGTAGACATCGAGATAATCGCGCGCGCGGGGGTAGAGCGATAGCGTGTAGTCGATCTCGGCGAGGTTCTCGCTCAAATGGGTCTGGATGTGCAGGTCCGGGTGTTCCGCGGCGAGCGCGCCGGCCGCCTGCAATTGTTCGGGCGTCGAGGTAATGGCGAAGCGCGGCGAGATTGCATAGCGCAGGCGATCCCGCCCCTGCCAGCGTTGGATCAGACGCTTGCTTTCGTCATAGCCGCGTTGCGGCGTGTCGCGCACCGTCTCCGGCGCGTTGCGGTCCATCATCACCTTGCCGGCGATCATCATCATGCCGCGCGCCTGCGCCGCCGAAAACAGCGCCTCGGCGCTGCCGGGATGGACCGAGGCGAAGGCCGAGGCGGTCGTCGTGCCATGCGCGAGCAACAGGTCGAGAAAGGCCGGGGCCATCGCCTCGGCATGGGCGGCCGCGCCGTAGCGGGCTTCCTGCGGAAACGTATAGCGGTTCAGCCAGTCCAGCAGTTGATCGCCCCAACTGGCGATCACCTGGACCTGGGGGAAATGGATATGCGCGTCGATGAAGCCGGGCAGGATCAGATGCGGGCGATGATCGACTTCCGCCATATCGGGCGCGGCCAGATCGGCGTAAAGCCCGCGCGCGACGATGCGGCCCTCATCGACGATCAGGGCGCCGTCCTCGATATAGGTATGGTTGCTCTTGGTCTCGGCGGGGTCGGCGTGGAAGCTCAGCAGGCGGCCGCGCAACAGCGTTTTCATCTGTCAGATCCCCACGGTCGCGGGCAAACTCGCAATGGCGGGCGCGATCATGCGGGAAAGGATTTCGGCGGCGGCGAAGGCGGCGATCACCTGTGGGCGCTTGTCACGCGGGAATCCGGCGGCGAGCGGGCAAACCAGCGCGCTCAGATCGACGCCTTCGCGGGCGGCGTAATGGGCGAAGGTCGCGCGCTTGGTGCGGCTTCCTATCATGCCGACATAGGCCGCATCACGGCGTCGCAGCGCCTCGACGGCGAGCAGGAAATCGAGCGCGTGATCGTGGGTGAGGATCACATAGGCGGCGCCGGCGGGCGCGGCGCGGATCTCGGCTTCCGGGATCACCGAGAGCGTGGTCGGCACATCCGGCCCCGCCAGCGCGAGTTCGGCCGCGCGGGTGTCGATCAACCTCGGCGTCAGCGGCAACAGGCGCAGCGCGCGGGCGAGCGCGCGCCCGACATGCCCGGCCCCGAAGATCAGCACCGGCGGCCCCACTTCGCGCGGCGTCGGGCGCTCGCGGTCCAAGGCCAGTTCGACCCGTCCGCCGCAGCATTGGCCGATATCGGGACCGAGCGCCACCGTCATCGTCGCCTGCCGCTCGCCCTGCGCGATCATGCGCCGCGCGCGGTCGATGGCGAGATATTCGAGTTGGCCGCCGCCGATCGTGCCTTCGAGCGCGTCGGCGGAAACGCACATTTCGGCGCCCGGCTCGCGCGGCGTCGAACCCCAGACGCGCGTGACCCGGACGCGGATCATCGCTCCGCCCTCAGGCGCTCGCAGGCCAACAGCACACGCTCGGGCGTCGCCGGGGCGTCGAGGCGCGGCGAGCGGCGATAATCGCCGAGGGAAG
This sequence comes from Pseudomonadota bacterium, assembly GCA_021777795.1. Classification (GTDB taxonomy): domain Bacteria; phylum Pseudomonadota; class Alphaproteobacteria; order Rhizobiales; family Beijerinckiaceae; genus Roseiarcus. The sequence continues at coordinate 2,332 of JAJYDD010000585.1, forward strand.
CGACCGCCATGCCGATCGCCTCGAAAACGGAGATGGCGAGCATGAACGGGGGTTCGCCCACCGCCTTGGATCGTTTGATCGTGCGCTCCTTGTTTACGGACCAGTCCGCAAGGCTGACATTGAACACCTTCGGCCGATCCGAGGCGAGCGGGATTTTGTAGGTCGAGGGGGCGTGCGTGCGCAGCCGCCCCTCGGCGTCCCACCAAAGCTCCTCGCTGGTCAGCCAGCCCATGCCCTGCACGAAGGCGCCTTCCACCTGCCCCTTGTCGATGGCGGGATTGAGCGAGCGCCCGACGTCATGCAGCGCGTCGACGCGCTCGACGACATATTCGCCGCTCAACGTATCGACGCTGACCTCTGCGCAGGCCGCGCCATAGGCGAAATAATAGAACGGGCGGCCGCGACCTTGCGCGCGGTTCCAGTGGATCTTCGGTGTGGCGTAAAATCCCGCCGCC
>JAJYDD010000586.1 GCA_021777795.1 Pseudomonadota bacterium
CTCGGCGGCGGCCGGCGTGGGCGCGGCGGGAGCGGGAGCAACAGCGGTCGCTTTGCCGGGAGAGGCCGCGGGCTCGCGGCCGGCGGGGCGGGCGCCGCCGGCCTTGGGCGCCAGCACCGCCTGCATCGGCGGCGGCGGCCCGTCGAACAGGCGATAGGCCTCATAGGCCCCGAACGAAAGCAGCGAGGCCGCTGTCACCAGCAGGGCGGGCAGGCGGCGGCTGGCCCCGCCGGTTTCGCCCACCGCGAGCGGGCGGACGAAGGCCGCGCGAACATCGTCCCCGACATCGGCTTCGGGCGCGGCGCGAAGCTTTGCCCGATCCTTTTCCTGTTTTTCGGCGGATTCGGCGGCGATCCGCGCGGCGAGGGCGCGACGGGCGATGTCGATGTAACTCGCCGCCGCCGGCTGGCTCTCCGGCTCCTTGCCCAACCTCGGCTCGTCGAAGCCGGGGTCGGGCTCGTCGTCGTCCATCTCCGCCACGCGCGGAAGCGAGGGGCTCGCGCCGGCCTTGAGTTCGCGCGGCTGGCCCGCGCCCGGCTCAAGCAGGAAGTCGTCGGCGTCGACCGCGGCTTTGGCCACGGCCCGCGCCTTCGCGCGCGGGGCCGGCGCGCGCGGCGCGAACTCGCCGACGCCGCGGGATTCGATCACGTCTTCCTCGATCATGGCGAGGCGGTCGACGACCTTTTCGAGCGTCTCGTGAACGGCCGACAGGGTTTGCTGGGCGAGGCGGTCGGACGCCTCGGTCCTTTCGCGCAGATCGCTGATTTCCCGTGCATTGCGGTCCTCGGGTCCGGATTCGCGCAAGGTTTCGAGCCGCTCCGCCAAATCCTCGACGGCGCGCTGCAGGCGGTCCTCGGCCGGCGAACCGCCCTGCTCCAGACGCCGGGAGATTTCGGCGATGCGGCGGTCGAGCGCTTCGATCGCGCTCGAATCGAATTGCGGCTCCGGCCGCGCGCTCAATTTTTCGGTCAGCGAGCGCAGCAAGGGCTCCAGCTGATCGGGGCCATTGTCGCGCGCCGGCCCGCGCGCATCCTCGATCCGCGCCGCGAGCGTGTCGTGGAGTTCGTCGAGGCGGCGGGCCAGATCGTCGAAGCGCGAATTGTCGACCGGCGACTGCGCCCGGTCGATGCGCAAAGCGAGTTCGCCCAGGCGCGCCTCGATTTCGCTCCAGGGCAGCGCGGCCTGCGCCGCGCCGGCGTCGTGGTTCTGGCGCGCGACGTCCTCCAGCCGCGCGCTCAAGGCGCCGACCTGGCGCTCAAGCCGCTCGATCGGGGCGATCTTGTCCATCGCCGCGGCCAGCATGGTGCGGATCTGGTCGGTCTGATGACGGATCTGGAGGAAGTCGGCGAGGTCGCCGCCGCCGGCGTGGCGCAAATCGTCGAGCTTGTTCTCGACCTCGCGCAACTGCCGCGAGACGCCATCGAAATGGGCCGAGGCGCCGGCCTCCGCCAGCGCCTGGCGCACGTCATCGGCAATCGTTTCGATCGGCGCCAGCACCGCCTCGCGCATGCCTTCCTCGCGCGAGCGCTCGATGCGCGCGGTCAGCGCCCGCACCGCGTCTTCGAGCGAAGCCACCTGGCTGCGCGGGGCGAGATCGTCGAGCGCCCTGCCCATCGCCGCGATCTTTTCGCCCAAAGCGTCGATCTCGGCGGACGAGGTCGGCTCGGGACGCGTCGCGGCGGCGCGAAGCATGGCGTCGCGCGCGCTGTCCACGCGATCCGAAAGCGCGCGGATCGCGTTTTCGAGTTCCAACACCGCGGCTCGCGGCGCCGCCTCGGCGACGCCGCGGCTCAAAAGCGCAATGTCGCGTCCAAGGGCGTCGAGGCCGTCGAGCCTGGCGGCAAGGCCCTGGGCGTCGGCGGTTTGCGGCGCGGCGAGCGCCGCGTCGACGCGCGCCGCCAGATCCCGCGCCAATCGCTCCAGTTCGGCGCGCGACTGGTCTCCGGACGCGGCAAAATCCTGGCGCATCGCGTCGATCCGGCCCGAAAGGGAGTCCAGTCCGGTCTGGAGGCGGTCGATATGGTCGGCGGCCGGCGCCGCGCCCTTGGCGGCGGCGTCGAATTTGCGCGCCAGCGCCTCGAAACGTTCGTCGAGCATCGCCGTGAGCTGCGCTGTCTGCGGGCGCGGCGTGCGCGCGCCGGACTCGAGTTCGCGCTGTCGCGCGGCGATCTGGCCGATCGCGTCGGCGACCCCGCCCTTGAGCGCGCGCGCGCCTTCCTGTCCTTGCGGCGCGGCGGAATGCGGCGCCGGCCGGGCGAGAATGGCGGCAAGCCGCCCATCGAGCCGGCCCAGGGTGGATTCGTCCGCGCCTTCCCCGGACTCACGCGACATCGCCTCGATCCGCGACTCCAGGCGCTCAAGCGCGCCGCGCAGGGGATTGTCCTGGGACGGCCGGTCCCTGCGCGCCAGACGGGTTTCGATGTCGCCAAGCCGATCGTGGACAGACGCCATCATGCCCCGGAGCGGCTTGATCGCCTCCTTGTCGCCGCGATGCAATCTTTGTTCGATTTCGCTCAGCCGCGCGTCGACCTGGGCCAGGGTGTCGGCGCGATCCTCCTCGGAAGCCTCGATCAGATGGGCGACATTGGCCATGGCGCGCGCGGCCCGCGATTCGACCCGGTTCGCCTGCTGCTCGAAGGCCGCGACCGCCTGTTCGAGCAGGGCCTCGGCGTCGGCGCTTTCGCGCGTGGGCCGTCCGCGGCGGATTTCGTCCGAATTCCGGCGCGTGAAAAGCTCGCCGGCGGCCGCGCGGCCCGGGCGGCGCTCCGGCGCCG
>JAJYDD010000587.1 GCA_021777795.1 Pseudomonadota bacterium
TCGCCGTTGATCTCCTTGCCGTAAGCCGCGTCTGGCTCCAGGTTGAGGATGTCGTCCTGGATCTGGAACGCCGCGCCGAGCAGGAAGCCGAACCGGGTCAGCGCGTCGAGATCGGCCGCGCCGCGCGTGGCGATCAGCGCGCCGACGCGCAGCGGATGGATCGTCGCCAGCCAGCAGGTTTTCTTCATCACCATCGTCAGATAATCGGCCTCGCCGACGTCTTGCGCATTGTCGCGCCGCCAACCCAGTTCCAACGCCTGCCCCTCTACCGTCTCCCAGGCCATGCGCTCCGTCTCGCGGAACACGGCTTGCGCCAGACGCGGCCCCAGCGTCTCGATATTGTCGATGAGCGGCCGCAGGCTCGCCAGCGCCAGAGCGTCGCCGACATTGAGCGCCAGCGGCACGCCGTGCAGCGCGTGCAGCGCCGGACGGCCGCGCCGCTCCTCGCTCTCGTCCTCGATGTCATCGTGAACCAGCAAGGCGTTGTGCAGCAACTCGATGGCGATGGCCGTCGGCAGCGCCGCGTCCACCGAAGCGCCGAAGGCGCGCGCGGCGGCGATGCACAGGCTCGGCCGCATCATCTTGCCGCCGCGACCGGGATAATCGGGCATGAGGTCATAGAGGTAACGCGCCGGCTCGCCCTTCGGCAGGCAATTCGGCAGCCACGCGCGCACCAGCGCGCCGTATTCGGCGAGCGTGTCCTTGACCAGCGTATCGGCGGCGTCCGTCATCGCCGAAGGCCGCTCCCTTGCGTTCAGGCGGTTATGCGAACGGTCAGCGTTCCCAGCGCCTCGCCGCTGTCGGCGTCGACGACGACGGCGTTATAGACCCCCGCCGGCTGGTCGTCGGCGATCTCCAGCGCCAGTTTCGGCTCGCCGCCCTCGAAGCGCACGCCTTCGATCGGCTGGCCGCCGAGCGCCGGCTGAAGCGGGCCGACGCGCGGCGCCCGCGCTGGCCCCCGCAGATCGAGCTTCACGTTGACGCGGCGGGCGGATTTGACCTCGATGGCGTAGGGGCTGCCGGGCGCTGGCTCGGCCTTTGGACCCCGCAGGCTGGAAGCGCCGGCGAGCGCCTCGGCGGCGGCGAAGGCGAGCGAGCCCATATCGCGATAAATGTTGAGCGCGCGCTCGATCAGCGCGCCGAATTCAGGCCCCGCCGCCGCGCCGGGGCGCATCCCGCCGCGCAACCGTTCGGCGAGGCGCCGGCCCTCGCGCATCTGCTCGTCGAGCACGGAATAGCCGAGCTTGACGCCTTGCGCGAGGGGATCGGCGTCCGGCGGCGGCCGGCCGCCGACGCCATAGGAGCGCGCATAGCTGGAAAACTCGCGATTAGGCCCTTCGCGCGCGGGGTCTTGGCGATGCAGCCGGTCGGCTTCGTGGCTCATGGTTCCCCGCGACGCCCTGCCTTGAAACAACCCTCGCGGCGAATATGGCACGGGCGCGGCGCGAGGGCGACCGAAGCATAGCGAAAATGTGTACGCGCGTCACGGGTGATCGTAACCGACGATCTCCTCAAGGCGCGGCCGGCCGCTCAGTGCATGGGCGGCGAGCCGGCCCGACATCACCGCCGCCTCGACGCAGCCAGCGTTATAGCCGCAATCCGTCCAATCGCCGGCCAGCGTGAGGTTGTCGTAAGTGTTGTCGAGCGGCGATATGCGATGGACGAGACTGCCCGGCAGCATCAGCACATAGCGGTCGCTCGGGTTGACGTTGGCGGTCCAGAATTGCGCGGCGAAGCGCGCCTCGCCATGAAGTCCTTCAGAGTCTTGCCGCCCCTCGGGATCGAGCAGCCAATCGAAGCGGAAGGCGCCGGGCGCGGCGGCCTTCGGCCACAGTTCGTGCATATCGCGCTTGAGGAAGGCGACGGCGTTTTCGCGCACCTGCGCCCGCATCGCGGCTTCGTCGTCCACGCCATCGGCGAGCACGTTGCAGAAATAGGCGATGGATTTCGGCTCGGCCGTCCAATTCTCCAGCGGGGCCAGATGCGTCATGTCGGCCCAGGTGTCGAAGGGCTTGGCGAAGCCGGCGAGCGTCACCGGAGGATCGCTCCAGCCGAGCGCGGCGGCGTCGCGGTCGAGCCAGATCTGGAACGCCTGGGTCGCCACGGTCTTGACGTTGACGACCATCGCCTGCCAACGCGGATCGCGCGCCACAATCTCGCGCGCGACAAAGGGAATGGCGCCGACGCCGACGCCGAGCACGACGAAATCGAAATCCTGCGTCACCCGCAGAACCTTGCGCCCCACGGCGCGCCGATCCCCGTGCGCCTCGAAGCGCAGACCCTCCGCCTTCAGTCGCTCGCCATCGACGAGTTGAGCGAAATCGGGCTCGGACGGCCAGCACGGCAGGCCCTTGACGTCCACCAGCGGCCGATATTCGCCGGCAACTTTCGCCTGCACGTCGAATTCGAGCGCCTCGACATAAGCGCGCTCGCCCGGCGCCAGCCGCTCGGGCAGTTTGATGTTTTCCAGCCGGTGGAAGAATTCGAAGCGCACGCCGCGCCGTTTGAGAACCTCATAGAGCGGCGCGAACACGCAATCGCCCATGCCGGCGCGCATCTTCCAGAAGAAGGCGCCGCGATAGGTGAAGAACATCCGCATCGCGCCGCGTAGGCCCTGACCCGCCGCGATGCCGGGCTTCAGCGGGTCGCCATCCTCATAAGCCAAGGCGAGATCGTAGAGCGCGCGCACGAAGCCCGATTGCAGCGCCCGCTCCGAGGCGCCGTTGAGGCGCAGAAACTCGCGGCAATCGAGATGGTCGATGGCGCTGAGGAG
>JAJYDD010000588.1 GCA_021777795.1 Pseudomonadota bacterium
CCGCCGTGAAGGGTCGCGCGGCGGCGAGCGCCGCCTCCGCGCCGCTGGTGTGCTGTGAGACGAAGGCGCCGTCCGCAGCGCCCGCGCGGTCGAGATGGGCGAGCAGGCCGTTGAACAACACCGCGTCGCTGCCGGGGCGCAGCGCCAGATGCAGATCGGCGAGGGCGCAGACCTCGGCGCGGCGGGGATCGACGACGACCACGCGCATCTGAGGATTGCGCGCCTTCGCCGCAGCGATGCGCTGATACAGCACGGGATGGCACCAGGCGGCGTTGGAACCGGCGAAGACGACCAACTGCGCCTGCTCCAGATCCTCGTAGTTTCCGGGCACGACGTCGGCGCCGAAGGCGCGCTTATGGCCGGCGACGGCGGAGGCCATGCACAGGCGCGAATTGGTGTCTATGTTGGCTGTGCCGATGAAGCCCTTGGCGAGCTTGTTGACGACGTAGTAATCCTCCGTCAGCAGTTGACCGGAGACATAGAAGGCGACGGAATCCGGTCCATATTCGGCGATGGTGCGCGAGAACCCCTCGGCGACGCGCCCGATGGCCTCGGGCCAGGAGGCGGGCCGGCCGTCGATGCGCGGGGCCAACATTCGGTCTTCGAGGCCCAAGGTTTCGGCGAGCGCCGCGCCTTTCGAGCACAGACGGCCGAAATTGGCGGGATGCTCGGGATCGCCGCGCACCGTCGCGCCGTCCTCAACCAAAACCCCGCAGCCGACGCCGCAATAAGGGCAGGTCGTCTTGGTCGCGCTCATTCGGCGGCCATGCGCTTGCGTGAATCGAGCGCGAGCCGGAGCCTGCCGGCTTCAACCATGACCTCGTAGCGCGCGACGCAGCCCTTGTCTGGCGCCACCGCCTGGCCGCTGTCGAGTTCGATGACGAAGTTGTGCAAGGGGCAAGTGACGCGCGCGCCGTGCACGATACCCTGGCTCAACGGGCCGCCGCGATGCGGGCAGCGGTCGTCGAGCGCGAAATAAGCGTCGTCGGCGGTGCGGAACACCGCGATGCGCAGCGCCCCGGCCTGAACCACGCGCGCCCCGAGACGGGGCACATCCTGCGCCGCGCCGATGTCGATAGCCTCGGTCATGCAACCTCCCATTCGGCCATCGGCGCGAATTCATGAGCGGCTTCGTGGCTTTCGGCGCGCGCCGCCCAGGGGTCAGTCTGCGCGAACTGCTGCGAATAAGCGAAGCGCTGAAACAACGCCTTGCGTCGTGCGACGTCCTCGACGACGGCCTTGCGGATGCGGTCGAGCCCGGTGCGGTCGCACCATTTGTAGATGCGTTCGCCGTAACGCGCTTCCTCGCGATAGAGTTGGACGAGCGCGGCGATGATTTCCAAACATTCGTCTTCGCTCGCCGCTTTGGTGAGGAACTCCGTGCCCTTGATGTGCAGGCCCGCGGCGCCGGCGAACTGTATTTCATAGCCGGAATCGACGCAGATGACGCCGATGTCCTTGCAGGTGGATTCCGCGCAATTGCGTGGGCAGCCGGAGACCGCCATCTTCACCTTGGCCGGCGTCCACGCACCCCACAGGAATTTCTCAAGTTTGATCCCGAGGCCCGTCGAATCCTGCGTGCCGAAGCGGCACCAATCCGTGCCGACGCAAGTCTTCACCGTGCGCAGGGCCTTTCCGTAAGCGTGGCCGGAGACGAGGCCGGCCTTGTTGAGATCGCCCCAGACGGCGGGCAGGTCTTCTTTCTTGACGCCGAGCAGGTCGATGCGCTGGCCGCCCGTCACCTTGACGGTGGGGATGCCGAACTTGTCGGCGACGTCGGCGATGGCGCGCAATTCGTTGGGCGAGGTCACGCCGCCCCACATGCGCGGCACCACGGAGAACGTGCCGTCCTTCTGGATGTTGGCGTGCACGCGCTCGTTGATGAAGCGCGATTGTGGGTCGTCCTGATATTCGCCGGGCCAGGCGGCGATGAGATAATAGTTGAGCGCCGGGCGGCAGACGTGGCAGCCGTTCGGGCTCGACCATTCCATGAAGCTCATCGTCTCCGGCAGGCTTTTGAGTTGACGCTCGATGATCGTCCTTCGCACGTCGTCGTGGCTGAAAGCAGTGCAGGCGCAGATCGGCTTGACCTTCGGCGCCTGCGAATAGTCGCCGAGCGTCGAGGCGAGCAATTGCTCGACAAGGCCGGTGCAGGAGCCGCAGGAGGCCGAGGCTTTCGTGTGCGCGCGCACGTCCTCGACGGTGAACAGCTTCTTTTCCGTGATCGCCTTGACGATGGCGCCCTTGGCTATGCCGTTGCAGCCGCAGACTTCGGCCGCATCCGCCATCAGCGCGGCTTTGTTCTGGCCGGCGTGGCCGCCCTTGCTCTCCTGCGCCTCGCCGAACATCAACCGATCCCGCATCTGGCTGACGTCTGCGCCCTCGCGCAGAAGCTGAAAATACCAGGCGCCGTCGCCGGTGTCGCCGTAGAGCACGGCGCCGAGGATTTTGTTGTCCTTCAGCACGAGCCGCTTGTAGACGCCGGCGCCGGCGTCGTGCAGCACGATCTCCTCGCGGTCGGGGCCTTGGGCGAAATCGCCGGCGGAGAAAAGGTCGATGCCGGTCACCTTGAGCTTGGTCGAGACGCTCGATCCCTCGTAGCGGGCAAAGCCGCGCATCGCCAGATGATTGGCGCAAACCCGGGCCTGATCGAACAAAGGCGCTACGAGGCCGTAGGTCTGGCGGCGGTGCTGCACGCATTCGCCGACCGCGTAGATGCGCCCATCGAACGTCTGCATCGTGTCGGAGACGACAATGCCGCGCTCGCAATGCA
>JAJYDD010000589.1 GCA_021777795.1 Pseudomonadota bacterium
ACGATCACCACGACGTCATTGTGGTTCTTGGCGGCGGCGCGGATCATCGCAGGGCCGCCGATGTCGATGTTCTCGATCATGTCCTCGAACGCGGCGCCGCGCTCCAGCGCCGCCTCGAACGGGTAGAGGTTGACGACCAGCAGGTCGATGGTCGGAATGGCGTTGGCGATCATCGCCGCCTGGTGCGCGGGCTCGGCGCGGATCGCCAGCAAGCCGCCGTGGACGCGCGGATGCAGCGTTTTCAGCCGCCCGTCCATCATCTCTGGAAATTCCGTCACCTGCGCCACGTCGATGACGGCGACGCCGGCTTTCTTCAAGGCGCTGGCGGTGCCACCGGTGGAAACGATCTCCACGCCGCGCTCGCCCAACGCCCGCGCCAGCGTCTCCAGGCCGGTCTTGTCGGAAACGGAGATCAGCGCGCGGCCGATTGGCGCTATGTCTACGGTCATCGGAGGGCGCTCTTAGGTTGGTTTTGCTGCGGCGCCCCTTAGCATGGCGCCTGCGAAGGTAAAACCGGCTCGCAGCCCCTCATCGCAAAATGCGGCCCCCGCATAATAATAATTGTCCCGAATCGGGAACGGAGCTTGTCACAAATCATTTGCAATTCGGGGGAAACCTGAATAGGGGCCGCGAATGCTTACCTTCGATCGGACCTTCAGGGCATTCGCTGGCGCCGTCGCGGCCGGGTCATTTTGCGTAACGCTGGCGGCCCAGGCGCGTGAACTCGACCCGCAATTGCGGCAATATGTCATCACCAGTTGCAGCACAGACGCTTACCGGCTTTGTCCACAAGCGCTCGGCGACGAGAGCGCCGCCGTCCAATGCATGCGCAAGAACCGCTCCCAACTCGACCAGATCTGCCGGGTCGCTTACGACAAAGTGGTGCGCGTTCTGCGCAAGCCTTGAGAGGCGGACGGTGAGAGGGATATAAGCCGGCCGATCTCAAGGAGGGCGCATGACGGATGCGGCGAGCCAAGTCGATACCGTCGCGCATGTCATCCAGATCGCGCTGACGCCGGTGTTTCTGTTCTCCGGCGTGGCGACTCTTCTCAACGTGCTCTCCAGCCGTCTCGCGCGCGTCGCCGATCAGGTCGAGCGGCTATCGGCGCGGCGGGATCAGGCGAGCGCCCGCGAGCGGCGCGGGTTCGAGCGGCGTCTTGTGTTCCTGCAAAGGCGCATCTTCACGCTCGACATCGCGGTGATCCTGGCGGGGCTCGGCGGCATGTCGACGCTGCTCGCCGCGGGGCTGCTGTTCGTGGACGGCTTGCGCGAACGGGCGGGCGTGACGCTGTTCATCGCCTTCGGCGCGGCGCTACTGCTGACCATCGGCGCTTTGGCCGGCTATATCTACGAGATGATGCTCGCCAGCATCGGCATTCGCCACGAGGCCAAGACCACCGTCGGCAAGGCCCAACGCGACGACGACGAAGGCAGCGAAGCCGGGGAGCCGCCGCACGACGACGCGGCCGCCGCCGCCGAGAGCTGAGCCTCAGCCCGCCACCGCCGCCGCGATCGCCTCGCCTAGCCGGCCGACGATCTCGCCGATCTCCTCGGCGCTGACGATGAACGGCGGCGCCAGCAAAACATGATCGCCGCGCCGGCCATCGACCGTCCCGCCCATGGGATAAACCAGCAGCCCGCGCGCGAAAGCCTCGGCCTTGACGCGGGCGTGCAGGCGCCGGGCGGGGTCGAACGGGCGCTTGCTGGCGCGATCCTCGACCAGTTCGACGCCGACGAACAGCCCGCGCCCGCGCACGTCGCCGGCGTAGGGGCAATCGGCGAGGCCGGCGCGCAGCGCCGCGCCGCGCGCGCGCACCTGGGCCAACAGGCCCTCGTCCTCGATGGTCTGCATGACGGCGAGCGCCGCCGCTGAGGCCGTCGCGTGGCCGATATAGGTGTGGCCATGCTGGAAAAAGCCGGAGCCGCCGACGATGGCCTCGTAGATGCGATCCGAGCAGATCGCCGCCCCGATCGGCTGGTAGCCGCCGCCGAGGCCCTTGGCGATGGTGACGATGTCGGGCGCGATTCCGTCCTCCTCGCAGGCGAACAGCCGCCCGGTGCGGCCCATGCCGCTCATCACCTCGTCGAGGATCAGCAGCGCGCCGTGGCGCTCGCACACCGCCTTGATCTTGGCGAAATAGCCGGGAACCGGCGGGACGGCGCCGAGAGTCGCCCCGACCACGGTCTCGGCGACGAAGGCCGCCACCCGCCCCGGCCCCGCCGCCATCATCGCCGCGTCGAGTTCGGCGGCGAGCCGGTCGCTATAGGCAGCCTCGCTCTCGGCCCCCTGCTCGCGATAGGCGTAGCAGGGCGAGACATGGATTGTCGGCGCCAGCAGCGGCAGGAACGGCTCGCGCCGCCACACATTGCCGCCGAGCGCCAGCGCGCCGAGCGTATTGCCGTGGTAGCTCTGCCGCCGCGCGATGAACACGCTGCGCTCAGGCTCGCCGATCTCGACGAAATATTGCCGCGCCAGCTTGATCGCCGCCTCAACCGCCTCCGAGCCGCCGGAGACGAAATAGACGTGGCCGAGGCCCGAAGGCGCCCGCGCGACCAGGAAATCGGCCAGCCGCTCGGCCGGCTCGGTGGTGAAAAAAGACGTGTGGGCATAGGCGAGTTCGCCCGCCTGCTTGCGGATCGCCTCGACGACGCGCGGATGGCCGTGTCCGAGGCAGGAGACCGCCGCGCCGCCGCTGGCGTCGAGATAGCGCCGGCCCTGCGCGTCGATGAGATAGACGCCCTGCCCGCCGACGGCGGTCGGCAGGGTCT
>JAJYDD010000064.1 GCA_021777795.1 Pseudomonadota bacterium
GGCTCGCCGACGCCGCCGCCGGCGCCGCGCTGCGGGCCGCCGCGGGCGCGCCGAACCGCTCGGAATGGCGGGACGCGGAGGTCGACGACGAGGCCTATGCCGACATCGCGCCGCGCTTCCTGGAGCCATTCCGGCTGCGCCCGGATTTCACCCGCCAGGAGCTGTTGTGGCACATCGGCATGGCGCGGCGGCGGCGCAGCGCCGGGCCGCTGCATCTCCAGGTCCTTTACGACGCCGCCGGCTCGGCCGTCGGCGCCTATGCGGTGTTCGGGGGCAAGGGCGATGTCGCCCGTGTCGTCAACGCGATCGCCGCGCCGCACGCCTGGGGCAAGCTGTTCGACAAGATGCGCGAGACCGCGCGAGCGCGCGGTTGCATCGGCGCGCATGGGCCGCTGAAGCCTGCGATGATGGCGCAGGCCTACGCCGTGCGCGGCGTGTTCTTCTACTATGCCGGCGGGATGCTGATGTACTCCAAGCGTCCGGAGATCCGGCACGCGGTCGAGGCGGGCCAAGCGTTCCTCGGCGGCTTCGCCGGCGACCGCTGGACGCAGCTCGCCTCCGACAGTTTTGGCTGAGGCGGTTGCTGGCGGATGCGGAGCGCGCCGCTGCCAATCTTCAATCCGCCGCCGCGCCCATCAGCTTGCGGGCCTGGGCGGCGGTCATCGGCAGGCCGAAGGCCAACCCTTCCGCGAATTCCGAGCCGAGCTGGGAAAGCTCGACCGCGTCCGATTCGTTGTCGACGCCGTCGGTGATGACGTCCATGCCGAGGTCGTGCGCCATCGCCACCGTCGCGCGCAACAGCACCGAGCGGCCGGAGCCGCCGCGCGGGCGGGCGAGCGCCGGGCCGATCTTCAGGGTGTCGAAATGGTAGCGCTCAATCTCCCCCAGCGACGTGTAACCGGCGCCGAAATCGTCGAGCGCGACGCCCGCGCCCAGTTCCCGGGCGCGCGGCAGCAGTTGGGCGGCGAATTCCGGGTTCTCCATCACCAGCGCCTCACTGACGCCGAGCTTCAGCGAGCCGCGCGCGATCACATAGCGCGACAAGGTGGCGCGCAGGTCGGCGAGCAGGTCGTGGGCGAGCATCTGGCGCGAGAACAGACCCAACAGCGCGAAGATCGGCGGATTGACGTCGAGCCCGCGCTGCCAGGAGGCCAATTCCCGCGCCGTGTAATCGAGCGCGAAGGCGCCGATCTCGGCCATCGCCAGCGCGCCCTCGGAATCGCGCAGGAACTCGGCCGGGCTCAACATCCCTAAGCGCGGATGGCGCCAGCGAGGGCTGGCCTCGAACCCTGCGACGGTGCGATCCTCCAGCCGCACGATCGGCTGGAACAACACGAAGATTTCGTTGCGCGACAGCGCGTGGCGCAATTCGGAGCCCAGGCTGCCGCGCGATTCGCGGGTGTTGCGCATCGCGCGTTGAAACAATGTCGAGCGGTCGCCGGCGCCAGCCTTGGCGTGGCTGAGCGCGATCTCGGCTTCGCCGAAAAGGTCGGGCGCCTTGGCGTGGCCGGCGCTGTCGAACACGGCCAGCCCGACGCTCGCCGTCACCGACACTTCGCGGTCGCCGAAACTGATGGGGTTGGCGAGTTGCTTGCGCAAGGCGTCGCCGAACTCGGCGGGGTCGAAGTCGCCTTCGCGTTGCAGGATGGCGCCGAACTGGTCGCCGCCGAGCCTGGCCAGAGTGTCGCCGGGCTTCAGGTCGCGCACGGCCCGGCGGGCGATGGTCAGAAGCGCGGAATCGCCGAACGACATGCCATGCGTGGCGTTGATCGCCGCCAGCCGGTCGATGTCGAACAGCGCGACGACGAGGCCGGGGCTGCCGGGCCGGCGCGCGGCGGTGACGGCGCTCTCCAGCCGGTCGAAGAACAATTCGCGGTTCGGCAGGCCCGTCAGGTGGTCGTGGATGGCGTCGTGCAGGATGCGCTCGGCCGAGGCGCGGCTCTCGGTCACGTCCTCGAAGGAGCCGATGACGCGCACGACGTCGCCACCGGCATCGAGCACCGGGCGCGCCTTCAACAGGAACCAGGTGTAATGCCCGTCGGCGCCGCGCAGCCTCAGATCGTGGCGGATGCGGCCGGAGCGTTGCAGCAGCAGGCCGTCGAGCGCCGCCGAATAGCGGTCGCGGTCGAGCGGGTGCAGGAGTTCGAGCCAGTTGGCCGCCGGCCCCTCCAGCGCGCCGCGCCGCAAGCCCAGATGCGCCTCGGCCTCGCCGCTGACATAGATGTGGTCGGCGGTGACGTCCCAATCGAAGATGGCGTCGCCGGCGCCCGTCATCGCCAGCGCCCGCCGCTCGGCGTCCTCCCCCAGCGCCCGCAGCGCGCCGGAGCCGGAAAAGGCGGTCTGCATGATGGTGAAGCCGATCAGCATGACGATCAGCACCAGCCCGCCGACGAGACCGGGCGAAGCCAGATCGTTGGCGACATAGCCCAGCGCCGTCGCCGCCGCCGCGACCACCCAGACGCTGAGCAGGAACCAGGTCGGGATCAACAGGATCGCCCGGTCGGAGCCGCGCGCGGCCAGCGTCAGGATCAGCAGCAGGCCGATGGCGGCGACGCTGGCGATCGAGATGCGCGCCACCCCCGCCGCGACCGAGGGATTATAGACCGACAGGCCGATGACGATCGCCATCCCCAGCACCCAGATGAGCCCGATGTGCAGGAAGCGCGCGTGCCAGCGGCGCAGGTTGAGATAGGTGAACATGAACGCGATCAGCGTCGCGCCGATGGCGGCCTCGATCGCTGCGCGCCAGATGCGCTCGGTCGCGTCGTCGAAGCCGAAGATTTTCTGCCAGAAGCCGAAATCGATGCAGACATAGGCGAACACCGCCCAGGCCAGCGCCGCCGCGGTCGGGAACACCAGAACGCCGCGCACCACGAACACGATGGTCATGAACAGCGCCAGCAACCCGGCGATTCCGATGACGATGCCGCGATAGAGCGTCAGGCTCGCCACATTGGCCTTATAGGCGTCGGGCTCCCACAGATAGACCTGCGGCAGCTTGGCCGTGCGCAGTTCCGCGACATAGGTGATGGTCGAGCCGGGGTCGATGTTGAGCTGGAATACGTCGGCGTCGGCGACGTCCTCGCGCTCGGGCGGATCGCCCTGGCTGGCGGTGATGGTGGCGATGCGCGTCGCGCCGAGGTCCGGCCAGACGACTCCGGAGCCGACGAAACGGTAATGCGGCACGACCAGCAGGCGGGTGAGCTGCTCGTCGGTGTCGTTGGTGAGCGCGAACACCATCCAATGCGGGTTGGCGCCGGCCTGCAACGCGCCCACCTCTATGCGGCGCACGATGCCGTCCGGCCCCGGGGCGGTGGCGACCTGGAGCTTGTCGCCGGTCCCGGAATAATATTCGATCGCCGAGGCCAGATCGATGGCGTCGTCGGTGGCGGCGAGCCGCACAATCTTCTGCACCGCGAAGGCTCCGGGGCCGCCCAACAGCGCAACGGCGAGCGCGGCGAACGCGAACGCGAGACGGGCGGACTTCCACAACCGGCTAAAAGGCACGCGGCGCCTCGTTTTCGAGGAGGGCGTAGAGCACATGGTCGCGCCAGCCGCCGTCAATCCTGAGATAGGCGCGCGCGAGTCCCTCGCGGCGGAATCCGTTGCGTTCCAAGAGGCTCATCGAGGCGACATTCTCCGGCAGGCAGGCCGCCTCGATTCTGTGCAGGCGAAGAGTGGAGAAACCGTAGCGAACCGCCGCCGCCACGGCGCGCGTCATGCGGCCCCGGCCGGCGTAGCGCTCGCCCATCCAATAGCCCAGCGTCGCCGCCTGCGCCACGCCGCGCCGAATGCCGCCGATCGTAAGCCCGCCGATGAGCGCGTCGGCCCCCGCGTCGAAGATGAGCAAGGCGAAGGATTCGTCGCGCGTCATGTCCTCGACCTGCCGGCGCAGGCGGCGGCGGAAGGCGGCGCGGGTGAGATCGTCCTCGGGCCAGGTCGGCTCCCAGGGGGTGAGGAAGGCGCGGCTCTCGGCGCGCAACTGCGCCCAGGCCGGAAAATCGCCCGCCACGGCCGGGCGCAGGTAGAGCCCGTCGCCGCGGATCAGCGGCTCTGTCTCCGACGCTTTGGTCAGACGGAAGAGCGACATCGCCACGCCTTACGCCGCCTTGAGCCGTTGCGCGACTTTTTCCGCCGACATGACGCGCCCGACGCGCCCGATCGCCGCCACCGTCGGCGCGCCGGCGAGCATCTCGGCGCCGACCGCGCGCACGGCGGCGACATCGATGCGTTCGATGCGCGCGATCGCCTCTTCGAGGTCGATGAGGCGGCCATAGGCGAAAAGCTGACGGGCGAGTTGTTGTGCGCGCGCCCCCGGTTGCTCCAGCACGCTGAGCGTCGCCACCTTCATCTGCGCCTTGGCGCGCTCGACCGCCGCCTCGTCGAGGCCGAGCGCGCTCGCGGCCAGCGTGTCGAGCGCGGCGGCCATCAGTTCGCCGGCCTTGGCGGCCGCGCATCCGGCGTAAAATCCGAACAGGCCGGCGTCGGCGAACGACCAGTGGAAGGCGTTGACGGCATAGGCGAGGCCGCGCTTTTCGCGCACCTCCTGGAACAAGGGCGACGACATGCCGCCGCCGACGGCGGCGGCGAATACCTGCGCGGCGTCGTGGGCCGCCTCGCCGATGGCGCGGCCGGAAAAGCCGATGACGATATGGGTCTGCTCCAGGGCCTTTTTGGTCAAGACTTCGCCGCCGGTGTAGCGGGCGGCGGTCAAGGCCGGCGCCGGCTCGGCCCCGAGGCTGCGCAGCGCCTTTTCCGCCCGCGCGACGATCTCGTCGTGATCGACGGCGCCGGCGGCGGCGACCACCGTGGCGCCGGCGCGATAATGGCGCTTCAGATAGGCCGCGATGGCATCGCGGTCGAAGCCGCCGACGGTTGCGCGCGTGCCCAGGATCGGCCGGCCGATCGCCTGCCCGGCCCAAGCGGCGGCGCTGAGATGATCGAATATGAGATCGTCGGGCGTATCCTCGACCGCGCCGATCTCCTGGATGATGACGCCCTTCTCGCGCTCCAGTTCCGCGCGGTCGAAGCGGCTGTCGCAATAGATCTCGGCCAACAGGTCGAGCGCGAGGCCGACATCCTCCTTCAGCACATGGGCGAAATAGCCGGTCTGCTCGACGCCGGTCTCGGCGTTGAGGTCGCCGCCGACATTCTCGATGGCTTCGGCGATCTCGCGCGCGCTGCGGGCGCCGGTGCCCTTGAAGGCCATGTGCTCCAGCATGTGCGAGAGCCCATGCTCCTCGTCACGCTCGTGGCGGGAGCCGGCGGCGACGAACAGGCCGATGGCGGCGGTGCGCAGCATCGGGTTGGCGTCGGTGACGACGCGCAGGCCCGAGGGCAGCGTGGTCAGGCGGGCGCTCAAGAGAGCGTCCTCGCGTGGGCGGAAAGATAATCGGCCACCGCGCGCGCATCGTTGGCCAGGCGCGCGACGCGCTCCGGTCTCTCCATGAGATCGGCCAGATGCGGCGGCAAGGGCGGGCGCACGCCGGTCGCTTTCTCCACCGCGTCGGGGAACTTGGCGGGATGGGCGGTCGCCAGCGCCACCACCGGCGTCCGGGGATCGCGCTTCAGCGCCGCGCGCGCGGCATGGACGCCGATGGCGGTGTGCGGGTCGAGCAGCACGCCGCTCTCGCGCCAGACGCGCGCCATCTCGGCCTCGCATTCGGCCTCCGAGCAGCGCACGGCGTCGAACTCGGCGCGGATCGCGTTGAGAGCGTCCTCGGGGATGGTGAAGCCGCCCGATTGCTTGAGCGCCGCCATCAGCCCGCGCACCCGCTCGCCGTCGCGCCCGAGACGCTCGAACAGCAGGCGCTCGAAATTGGACGAGACCTGAATGTCCATCGAGGGCGATTGCGTCGGCCGGACCCCGGCCGGGCGGTATTCGCCGGAGGCGAGCGCGCGCGCGAGAATGTCGTTCTCGTTGGTGGCGACGATCAGCCGCCCGACCGGTAGCCCCATGCGCTTGGCGTACCAGCCAGCGAGCACGTCGCCGAAATTGCCGGTCGGGACCGCGAAGGACACCGGGCGATGCGGCGCGCCGAGCGAAACCGCCGAGGTGAAGTAATAGACGATCTGCGCCAGGATGCGGGCCCAGTTGATCGAGTTGACGCCGCTGAGGGCGAGCCGGTCGCGCAGGGCGAGATCGCCGAACAGGCTTTTCACGATGTCCTGGCAATCGTCGAAGGAGCCGTCGATGGCCAGCGCATGGACGCCCGGCCGGTCGAGGGTCGTCATCTGTCGACGCTGCACCTCGGAGACGCGCCCGTGCGGAAACAGGATGAACACATCCGTCCGCTCAGCCCCGCCGAAAGCCTCGATCGCCGCAGCGCCAGTGTCGCCGGACGTCGCGCCCAGGATCGTCGCGCGCCGGCCGCGCTCGGTCAGCGCCCGGTTCATGGCCCGGCCGAGAAACCGCATGGCGAAATCCTTGAACGCCAGCGTCGGCCCGTGAAACAGCTCCAGCAGGAACAGGTTGTCGTCGATCTGGGTCAGCGGCGCGCGCGCGGCGTGGCGGAAATCGCCGTAGGCGTCGCGCGTCATCGCGCCGAACTCGGCCTCGCTCCAGGCGCCGGCGATGAACGGCGCCATCAGCCGCGCGGCGGCTTGGGCGTAGGGGACGCCGGCGAGCGCGGCGATTTCCGCCGCCGACAGGCTCGGGACGACATCGGGGCAATAGAGCCCGCCGTCGCGCGCGAGGCCCGCCAGCATGGCGTCGGTGAAGGCCTGGCGCGGGGCCAGTCCGCGCGTCGAAAGATAGTCCACAAGACATCCCGCATTGAAGAACGACGCGACCTCTACCCCAGGTGAGGCAAGCTTGGAAATGGACGACGCGAAGCGTGCGCCCATATTCGCGCATCGCCGCCGTTCATTCAACTTTGAGTTGCAATCGCCTTCGGCGCGACTAGAAGTAGCTCAAGGCCGGGCCGAATCGCGCCGAGGCCGCGAGATGGGGCGGGTTTTAGTCGAATTTTAACGAGCGGCAGGTCAAGATGAGCGAGCAAATTGAGCGTTGCGCGGAGTGTGTGCGTATGTCCGACGCTGGCGAAGTCAGGGTGGCCTTGGCCTCCCTCGTGAAAATGATAAATCTCATGGGCGCAGAGATGCTCGTGGGCAAATATCGCGAAGACATTGACGTCTTCGAGAGTTCGGTGCGCGGCAAGCTGTTCGCCAATGTCGACGGCGTCTCGCCGGAATCAACCGCCGCCGGCGTCGCCTTGGCGCATAGCCTCGTCGATCCCGTGCTGAAAAGGCTGCGCGAGCGCGTCAACACCCTGCACGCGACGGAAACCGCCGCCGCGATGGCCGAGCACAACGAAATCCCCCACCGGCTGAACTGAGGCGCCCTTCAGATGCGCGCCTCGGCGTAGATCGGATCGACCGAGCCGCGCCACGGCCCTTCGTAGCGCGCCATCCATGCGCGCGCGGGCTCGACGCCGCTCTCGACGATGGCGTCGAGCGCATCGAGATATGGGCCCTCATCGCGCCCGCGCCCGTCGCGCCGCGCGCGCCGCTCCAGGCCGCCGCGCGCCAGCGCCAGCATGTCGCGCGCGACATCGCGCAGCGAGCGCCCGGCGATGCGGGCCTGAAGGCCGAGCCTCGGCGCCTCGTCGCGTAGGGTCTGGCGCGCCTCAGCGCTCCAGCGGCGGATCAACTCCAACGCGCCGTCGAGCGCGACGGAATCGTAATAGATCCCGACCATCAGCGCCGATTGCGCGACGATGCGCTCGGCCGTGCCGACGTCGGCGCCGCGCATCTCCAGATAGCGTTTGAGCCGGACTTCCGGGAAAATCGTCGACAGATGGTTCGCCCAGTCCGAGATCGTCGCCCGCTCGCCCGGCAGTTGCGCCAGCCGCCCAGCCAAGAGGTCGCGGAAGCTCGCGCCGGAGACGTCGTGATAGACATCGCCGCGCTTGACGAAATACATCGGCACGTCGAGCGCGTAATCGACATAACGCTCAAAACCCATGCCGGGCTCGAAGGCGAAGGGCAACATGCCCGAGCGCGCCGCATCGGTGTGGCGCCAGACTTCGGAGCGCGCGGAGAGCAGGCCGTTGGGCTTGCCGTCGGTGAACGGGGAATTGGCGAACAGCGCCGTCATCGCCGGTTGCAGGGCCAGCCCGACGCGCAGTTTGGCGACCATGTCGGCCTCGCTGGCGTAATCGAGGTTCGCCTGCGTGGTGGCGGTGCGGTACATCATGTCGAGGCCGCGCGTTCCGACCTTCGGCATGTAGTCGGTCATGATGCGGTAGCGGCTTTTCGGCATTCGCGGCGTTTGCGCCAGCGTCCAGCGCGGGCTCATGCCGAGGGCGAGGAAGCCGATGCCCAAAGGCGCCGCAGCGGCGTGGGCGGCTTCGAGATGCGCGCTCAGTTCGCCCGACAACGCATGGATGTCGGCGTGCGTCGCCCCGGAAAGCTCGAACTGCCCGCCGGGCTCCAGCGAAATCGCGCCGCCGCCGACGGAATCATAAAGCCCGATCAGATGGCCGGAATCCTCGATGGCGTCCCAGCCGAGCCTTACGCGCATCCCCTCCAGCAGCGCGCCGATCCCACGCTCGCCCTCATAGGGGACCGGCGAAAGGTCGGCGAGATAGAACGGGATCTTCTCGTGCTCGGAGCCGACCTTGAAATCCTGCGGCGCCTTGCAGCCGCCCTCGAACCAGGCGACGAGGTCGCCCCGTTCGTTCGCCGGCTCCGCATCCGTAACATCCCGCGCCATACACGACCCCGTCTACCGCCCCCCGGGCGGACGCCTAGATAGGGGTCGGCCGGCGACAAAGCAATGAAGCGGCAAGCGGCTATTTCGGCAGGATGTCGTCAAGCGCCTGCGCGTGGTCCGCAGAGACCGCCACGCCCGGCGCAAACATGTTGATAAGACTAGACAACCCCGATTGCAGATCGCCGTTGCCGCCGCCGCCGATGGCCCCCTCGACCGCCGAGACCAGCGAGCCGAACAGGCCGCCGCCGCCCGTCTCGGGCGCCGCCTGGCCCAGCACTTCGCCGTGCCCCTGCGCCTGCAAAGCGTGCGAGAGGCCGCCGAGCGCCATCGACGCCACGGCGGGCAACAGGCTGCCGACAACCTGCGGATCGAGCCCGGAGACGCGCGAAATCTGCTGAGCGATCTCCGACGTCACCGCCGGGCCGCCGAAAATCTGCCCGAGCGCGCCCGTGCCCGCATCGGCGGCGGCGCCTGTCTGCGAGGGGTCGGCGTAGGAGCCGGCATGGGCGCCGCTCGCCATTTCGCTGATGACGCCGCCGAGCGCACCGGGATTTTGCGCCGCGCGCTGGAGGCCGTGGCTCAGCGCCGGCAGGATCGCCTGCACCGCCGCCTGCGTCTGTTCCGGCGTCAGGCCGAACTCGCTGCCGAGATTCTGCAAGCCCGCGCCGCCCTGCGCGCTCTGGATGATGTCGTTCAGGTTCATGATCTGGCCCTCCGCCCGCGCAGGTTTAGCCCGATTTCGCGCGTCTGGCGAGACGGGCGACGAGCCCATAGGCGGTCGCCACCGCGCCGAGGCCGAAAATCGCAGCCCCTAGGATAAGCCCGACCATCGCCCCCGGCACCCCGCCATGATGGGCGCCGAAGACAACGAAGGGAATGGTGCCCAGCGTCGCCCGCCCCCAGTTGAACAGCATCGCCATCAACGCGAAGCCGAGATTGTTGAAGGCGGTGTTGGCGACGAACAGGCAGGTGACGAACACCCAGGCCATAGCGCCATAGCGACAGAACAGCAGCACGAAGCGGGCGCTATCCCCCGTTGCGCCAAAAGCCGTGACGACGAGCGGCGCGAGAAGGGCGAGCAACGCCCAGGCCACCAGCGCATAGCCGACCGCCAGCGTGAAGGAATCGGTCAGGGTCTGCCTGACCCTCGGCATAAGCCGCGCACCGTAATTCTGGCCGATGATCGGCCCGATCGAGCCGGTCAGCGCGAAAATGACGCCGAAGGCGAGCGGAATGACGCGATCGACGATCGCCCCGCCCGCCACCGTCGCCTCGCCGAAATCCGACCAGACACGGGTCACGTAGATCGCGGCGACGGGCGTGGCGAGATTGGCCAGAATCGAGGGCGCGCCGATGGCGGCGAGCGGCTGGAAATCGCGGCTGAGCCCCGCCAAGCTCGGGCGCCCGACGAGGTGGTGGATTCGCGAGGCGCCGTGATAGCCGACGACCAGAAACACCAGCCGCGAGATCAGCATCGCCCAGGCCGCGCCATAGACGCCCAAATGCAGGCCGAATATCAGCGCGGGATCGGTGAAGGCGGTGATGATTCCGCCCGAAAGCGTTACATACATCGCCCGCCGCGCGTCGCCGCAGGCGCGCAGCACCCCCGACAGAGCCATGCCGAGCCCCATCGGCACATTGGCGGGAATGGTGATCGCCAGCACGCCGCTGGCCACCGTCGCCGCCTCGCCCTGCGCGTGCATGACGCGGTCGAGCGCGAAATCGCGGAACCACCACAGGATCGCCGACAGCACGATCGTCGCCAGCAGGGTCAGCAGCAGGCCGGAGGCTGCTAGCCGGCGCGCCTGGCTGCGGTCTCCCTCGCCGAGCGCGCGCGAGACGCGCGCCGAAATGGCGATGGTGAGCCCGATATTGACCGCCATCAGCATGAAAAGGAGCTGGCTCGCATAGCCGATCGCCGCCTTGTAAGCCTCGACGCCGAGCCGCGAGACCCAGAACAGCGACAGCGCGTCGACAGAAAAAATGGCGATAAGCCCGATCGAGCCCGTCGCGGTCATCACCGCGACGTGGCGCATCAGGCTGCCTTGAGTGAAAGTAGGCGCGTGCGGGCGCAGAGCGGCGTTGGACAATTCAAATTCCGGAAGCGAAGGACGCCGTGTTTAGTCGCCGGCGCGGTCACGCGCCAGACGAAAAGGCGGCGGCCTGCGCCTTCACGCTCGGTTTACCTTCCTTGGCGAAGGTGATTTTCGCGTAACGCCGCACCCCGCGCGGCCAAGGCATGACGCCGAAACGCCGTCGCCCCGCCGACATGTCCCCCTTCAAAACTTAAGCCGAGATTGCGCCCCGCGGGCGGAGGATGACAGGATGCGGACCTATTTCTTCTATCTCGGGCCGGCGGTGGCCGGGCTGGTTCCGGGCCTTTCGTGTCTGGCGGCGATCTCGGCGCTCGGGGAGACGGCGACCGGCCTCGCCGCCGCCTGCGCGCTCTCAACCGCGATCGGCGCGGCGGGTTTCTTCCTCCTGGCCCGGCAATGGCTGGGGGCCGCCGCGCGCGCGCTCGACGCGGCCGTGGACGAGGGCGAAAAGCGCCGCTTCGCCACGGATCTCGGCGGTCAGGGCGCGCTCGGCCGGCTGGTTTCACCGCTCGAAAAGCTGCGCGCCGCGCTCAAGCAGCGCGAGACCGACCTCATCGCCGACATCGAAGCCCGCGCCGCCGAGTCCAAGCGCCGCAAGCAGGCGGCCGACGCCGAGGCGCAGGGCTATGTCGTGGCGCACGAATTGTTCATGAAAACCTTCACCGCCGCGCTGACGGCGATGGCCAGCGGCGACCTCTCGGTGCGATTGGAGACGCCCTATTCGCGCGATTACGAGGCGTTGCGCCATTGCTTCAACCAGTCGATCGACCGTCTCAACGGCGCCTTCGGCGCCACGGCGCACGGCGTCCAGGGCCTGCGCGGCGCGGTCGAGGAGATCGCCGGCGCGATGACCGATCTTTCCGAACGCACCGGCCGGCAGGCGGCCAGCGTCGAGGAGGCGAGCGCGACGCTGCGCGGCGTCGTCGGCGCGCTCGGCAAGACCGCCGCAGAGGCGAAATCGGCGACGCAGGCGGTGGCGACGACGCGCAACCGCGCCGAGATCGGCGCCAGCGTCGTCGCGCGCGCCATCGAGGCGATGCGCCGCATCCAGCGCTCGGCCGGCGAGATCGAGAAGATCATCTCGGTGATCGACGAAATCGCCTTCCAGACCAATCTTCTGGCCCTCAACGCCGGGGTCGAAGCGGCGCGCGCCGGCGAATCCGGCAAGGGCTTCGCGGTCGTCGCCTCGGAGGTGCGGGCGCTGGCGCTGCGCTCGGCCGAAGCGGCCAAGGAGATCAAGACGCTGATCGCCGCCTCCAGCGCCCAGGTGCGCGACGGCGTCGAACTCGTCGGCGAGACCGGCGCCGCGCTGGAGGCGATCGTCGGCTTCGTCGCCGCCGCTAACACTACCGTCGCCTCGATCGCCGGCGGGGCCTCGGAGCAGAAAACCATGCTCGACGCCGTCGACGAGGCGATGCGCCAGCTCGACGCCTTCACGCAGCAGAACGCCGCGATGGTCGAGCGCACCGATCAGGCCGGCCGCTCGATGCGCGACGAGGCGGCCGAGATCGCCGAGGCGGTCGCCCGCTTCCGGCTGCGCGAGGAGGGGCCGCCGCAGCGCAAAGCCGCCTGAGCTTGCCAATCAGAGCCGCCGCCGTAAACTCCCCGCCAAACCAGGGAGGATCACATGGCGATCGGCTACGAGACTTTCGGCAAGGGCGCGCACAAGGTCGTCGTGCTGCACGGCTGGTTCGGCGATGAGACGTTCATGGCCCCGATGCGCGACGGGCTGTCGGGCGAGGAATTCACCTACATCTTCCCCGCCTATCGCGGCTATGGCGCCTCGAAGGGCGAGACCGGCGCTTACAGTGCGGAGGAAATCTCCGCCGACGTGCGGGCGCTCATCGACAAGCTCGGCTTCGACAAGGTGAGCCTCGTCGGCCATTCGATGGGCGGCAAGTTCATCCAAAGGGTCGCCGTCGATGCGCCGGGCCGGGTGCGCCGCATGGTGGCGGTGACGCCGGTGGCGGCGGCGGCCGTGCCCTTCGACGAGCAGGGCTGGGGTCTGTTCAGCGGCGCGGCGGAGAATATCGGCAACCGGCGCGCCATCCTCGATTTCACCACCGGCTCCAGGCTCAGCGGCGCGTGGCTCGACCACATGGCCGCCGCCTCGTGGGGCAATTGCACGAAAGAGGCCTTCGCCGGCTATCTCTCGGCCTGGGCCAAGGGCGATTTCCACCAAGAGGTGATGGGGAGCGAAATCCCGATCAAGGTCATCGTCGGCGAGCACGACGGCGCCATCACCGTCGAGGCGATGCAGGCGACGTTTCTCGTCTGGCACAAGAACGCGACGCTGGAGACGATGGCCAACGCTGGTCATTATCCGATGAACGAAACGCCGGTGGCGCTGGCGACCTCGATCGAGGCGTTTTTGCGCGGCTAAGGCTTCAGTTCGACGCTTCCGCCTTGGCGACCAGCACCGGCTGGTCGCGGTAGAGCGCCGGCAGCGTCGCCTTCAGCGCCTCGACCTTGGGGATGTCGTTATAGGCGATATAGGGCTGGTCGGGG
>JAJYDD010000590.1 GCA_021777795.1 Pseudomonadota bacterium
CTCGGCGCCGCCGGCGCGGCCGAAGGCGCGCGCCGCCGAGGCGATCGAGGACAGCGGCGCCGTCACCCAGCGCACCGCCCAGGCCGAAACGAACAGGATCAGGAAAGTGATGATTCCGAGCGTGACCAGCGTCTGCGTCAGCAGCAAGCTGCCGAGCCCGCCGTGCGGGGCCACGGAAAAGCGCAGAACCTGGCCATTCTCCACGGGGATATAAATGGCGTCGGCGTCATTGCCCGCGTAATCGTGCGGCAAGGTCTGCAAGCGCCAGCCTTTCTGCAAATCCTGCTCCACGGCGGCGACCATCGAATTCTTCGGCGCCGGCTCGGCGACGGCGGGAGAAGGCGGCTTGGCCCAGGTGACGGAAACCGGCTCGCCGCTGGTGTGTTTGGTGATGTAGGTCGATTCGCTTAAACTGCGCGCCTCCAGCACGCCATTGACGACCGCGGCGATGCGCGCGGCGCGCACCTGCACCAGCGTCTCGTGTGAAGGCCCTATGCCGCCGGAATACAAGAGATAGAACATCAGCGCCGAGGAAAGCCCGACGCCGAACAGCACCGCCGCCACCACGACGCTTGTCAGTTGCCCGGCGACCGTTTTGGGCAGGAGCCGGCGCAGCAGCGGGCTCATGCCGGCGTCACCTCGGGCGTGAAGATATAGCCGCCGAGCCGGATCGTCTTGATGAATGTCGGGTCGCCGGGGTCGGGCTCGATCTTCTGGCGGATGCGGCTCACATGCACATCGACGCTGCGCTCCACCGGCCCGGCGACGCCGCCATGCGTGAGGTCCAACAATTGCTCGCGCGAAAGCACCTCGCCGGCATGGGTGCAGAAGGCGAGCAAAAGGTCGAATTCGGCGCTGGTGGTGGTGACGAGCGCGCCCTGCGGATTGATGAGCTTGCGCTCGGTCGGATGGATGAGCCAGCCGGCGAAGCGCAGCGGCGTTTGGCGGGCGCGGGCGCCCTCGCTGGCGCGGGCGCGCCGCAGCAGTGCGCGGATGCGGGCGATGAGTTCACGGGTATTGAACGGCTTCGATACATAATCGTCGGCGCCGATCTCCAACCCGACGATGCGGTCGATGTCGTCGCCGAGCGCGGTCACCATGATGATCGGCAGGTTGGAGGCGCCGGCGCGCAGCCGCGTGCAGATCGCGCGACCGTCCTCGCCGGGCAGCATCAGGTCGAGCAGCAGCAGATCGACCTTGTCGCGGCCCAGCGCCCGGTCCATCTCGACGCCGGAGGCCGCGATGCCGACGCTGAAGCCGCTCTCGCGCAAGGCGTCGGCCAGCATGTCCTGAATCGTGGGATCGTCCTCGACGAGCAGGATGCGCGCGCCCGCCTCATTCGTCGCTTCGCCGTTGCGGGATCGATCCAGACTCAACGCCAACCCTCGCTCGCCTCGCCTGCGCGGATGTCCGCACTAACATAGGCGTTTGCATGGCCATGCGCAAAGGCGCGGGTCTGGCCTCGTCGCGGCGAAGGCGCTAGAAAGGCCGCCCATGATGTACCGCAAAGAGGCCGGCCGGGAGCTTGCGATCAGCCAACCCGCGCACGCCTGGATTTCCGGCCAGCTCCTGCGCCGCTTCGCCGCGCCGCTGTCCGAAACGCTGCTGCTGGCCGCCGAGTTGCACGATCTCGGCTGGCTCGATTGGGAGCGCGCGCCGACCTTCGACGCGCGCGCCGGCCGGCCGCCGTCGTTCCGCGAGGTGGGCGCGGCCGAACACGCGCCGATGTGGACGGCGGGCGTCGAGCGGGCGCTCGCGGCCTGGGGGCCGCGGATCGCGCTGCTGATTTCGCGCCACGGCGGCCGCATCTATCGCCGTTTCGGCCTGCCCTCGGCGGGGCCGGAGGATGCGCAGGCGATCCACGCCTATCTCGCCGCGCAGGCGCCGCGCGAGGCGGAATGGTCGGCGGGGCTCGACGCCGACGAACTCGAACGCCAGTCGACGCTGATCGCCTTCGCCGATGCGCTGTCGCTGGCCGTCTGCGGGGCGTTGCGCCTGCCCGCGACGCTGGAACTGCCCGAGGGCGAGGTCCGCGTCGTCGAGGCTGGCCCCTATGATCTCAGCCTGTCGTCGTGGCCTTTCGCCGGCGCCGCCTTCGAGATCGAAGGGCAGGGCCGGCCGCTGCCCGAGGGCGGCCGCTTCGCCGATGAGGCGGCGATGCGCGCCTGGATCGCCTCGCCCGAGCGCGAGACGTTCCGCACGCGCCTCGCGCCGGGCTAGAACACGATGACGTTGCGCAGCGCCGCGCCGGCGCGCGAGGAGGCCATCGCCTCGTTGATCTTCTCGAACGGGAAGCGTTCGGTGATGAGTTCGTCGAGCTTTAGCCGCCCCTGACCGTAAAGCTCGACGAGCTTGGGCACATCGACGGGTAGGCGCGCCGAGCCCATCTTGGAGCCGAGGATGCGCTGGCCGTCGGCGGCGACCCAGCCGGGATCGAACGTCGCGCTGACGCCCGAGGGCGGCATCCCGACCAGCACCGTCGCGCCGTTGCGCTTCATCAGCGAAATCGCCTGCTCGGCCGCCCCTCGCACGCCGACGGTGACGAAAACGAAATCGGCCTTGGCGCCGCCGGTGATCGCGACGACCTCGTCCGCCACATCCTGCGTCTTGGCGTTGATCGTATGCGTCGCGCCGAAGGCCTTGGCCGCCTCCAGCTTGTTGTCGACGACGTCCACGGCGATGATCGGCGAGGCGCCGGCGACGCGCGCGCCCTGCACCGAATTCAAGCCCACGCCGCCGCAGCCGATGACGACGACGCTGCG
>JAJYDD010000591.1 GCA_021777795.1 Pseudomonadota bacterium
CGGGGCGCAGGCGCAGCGACGCCTGCAACAGCATTTCGACGGTGACGCGCGCTTCGCCCTGATCGCCCTTGGAGGCGATGAGGGGAAGATAATTGCGCTGGATCGGTTTGACCTCGCGCGTGTCCTCAATGGTGAGGATGCGCTCGTCCTCCGGGACCTCTTTGAGGATCGCGTTGAGAAACGTGGTCTTGCCAGAACTGGTGCCGCCCGACAGCAGGATCGAATAGCGATTGACGACCGCGAGCCGGATGAAGTCTTCGATCCGGCCGTCATCGAGACGCTCGCATAGTTGCCGGTCGATCGGCGACAGCGCGCCCTCCCCCGTCACGTCGAGGCGCTCGAACGCGCCGAGCTTACGATAATCGTCGAGCCGCATCTCCTTGATGACCTGCTTGCGGATGGCGAAAGCGCCGCCGGCCGTGGTCGCCGGGGGCATGACGCCCTGGAAGCGTTCGCCGGTCGGCAGCGCCGCCGAGAGCAGCGGATGCTCCTCATTGACGTTCTGGCCGGAATAGCCGGCGACGCGTTCGGCGAGATGGCGCAGCGCATGTTCGGTGAGCTCAGGGACTTCGTGCCGCTCCATCGCGGCGATCCCGAACCGTTCGACCCAGACCGCGCCGGGCCCGTTGGCGCAGATCTCGACGATCCCATCGTCGTCGAGCCAGGGTCGGATCGGCGCCAGCGCGCGATCAAGGAAGACGCTTCGCGCCGGCGCGTTCACGCTTGACCTCCTCACTTTCACGCTTGATCTCTTGGAGGGCCTCCTTCACCGGGTCGGGGTAAAGGGACGAGAAGTCGAGGTCGCGGCGGACGAAGACGATGATGCGCGAACCCTGGTCGAGATAGATCGTCGGCGGGATGTTGATCGAATTGCGCAGCGCCTCCTGCGCGATGTTGGTGAGGGACTGGGAAACGTTCTGCGCCGCGATCTCGCGGGCTTGCAGGGTGAGTGGGTCTGGCGCCCCCGACTGGGTCTGGGTGACGATGCCGGTGACGGGATCGGTGGTGGTCGTGACGGCGCCGGCGCCATAGGCGGGGTTCTGGCCATAGGCGCTGAGGAACTGCGCCGCGCCGCCGATCACCGACAGCAGGATCGCCGATCCGAAGCGCTCGATGTAGTGATTGTCGACGAAGCCGGCGGCGCCGGCGCGGCCGAGATCGTCGGCGCCGTTCGAGCCGAGCTGGACCGAGACCCCGTCCGATCGCAGGAGCCGGGTCCAGACGATGAACACCCGGGTCTGGCCTTGGGCGATGCCGGATTTGTATTCGCCGACGAGCCGGCTGCCCGAGGGGATGAGAACGCGCCGGCCGTCGAAGGACCAGACGGCCTCAGTGACGACGGCGCGCACCATGCCGGGCAGGTCGCTTTGGACCGCCGTTTCGAGCACGCCGCGGATCATCGTCCCTTGCGCCACCAGCGCGTCGATGCGCGCATTCTTCGTCGCATGCGCGACATCGACGCCATCGGCCGATACGGACGCGAGGAAGCGGCGATTGGGATCGTTGTCCGCCGTCGCCGCGTTCGCGTGTCTGCCGTCGGCGCCGTCAGCCGACGCGACGGCGGCGGCATTGTCGGAGATGACCTGGCCGCTGCGCAGCCGCTCCCATTTGCGCCGCTCCTCTTCCGCCTGCCGCTGACGTTCGAGTTCGGCGAGCCGGCGGGCCTCGTCGTCGTTCGGCGCGGCGAGGGCCAGCGGCGGCTCGGGCGTCGGCAGGGGTTGGACCACCTGGGGCGGCTGCGGCGGGGGCGCCGCCGGCTCGATGGGGGCTTTGGGAATGACGATCGTCCCCTGATCGGTCGGCGCTTTCGGCGGCGCCAGCCACGGCGGCGGAAATTGCGTCGTCGTGAACTCCTCCTTGTCGGGCGTCGTCATCGAGGGCGTGCGAGGCTTTGTGGAATTGTAGATCATCCAGGCGGCGACAAGGCAGGCGCCGGCGGGAACGCCAACGGTGAGGAAGCGACCAAAGACCGTGCGGCCGCGCCCGACCGGGGTCGCGGCGGCCTCGCGTTCGAAGGCGCGATAGTCGTCCGGGCTGGGCATGGCCGATCAGCCTCCCTTTCCCGACGCCGCGCCGACGCGCTGCGGCGCATAGGGTTCCAGGCCATTCGGCTCGTGGATATCTGTCCGGCGGCGGTTGAAGATGCAGGTCGATTCCTGGCCGTTGCGCAGCGTCCATTGCGCCGAGACCTTATCGACGACGACATAGGGGCCTTCGGTGCGAAAATTGACGAGACTCTCGTTGCGCTCGGCGTCGACGATATAAATCGCCGGTGTCTCGCCCTCGAACCGGAACCAGGTTTTGGTCCCGTCGTCGAAGACGGCGACGGGCTTATTCGCCGATGATCCCTTGTAGCCGTAGTCGCTGTTGGCGTTGGCGATGTTGAGGTTCTTGAGGTTCGGATAGGCGGCGCGCTCTTTGGCCGCCGCCAGCAGCTTGGCGTCGGCCTCGTCGTCGGGAAAACGAAAGCGAACGGCGTAAATCTGTCCCGACGCCGGCCGCTCGTTCGAGCGCAGCAGGAACACGTAGATGTGCTTGTCGGTCACCACGTTCAGGTTCGACTGCGCGTTCTTCTCGACCGGCTTGACGAAGATGATGTCGCCTTTGCGGTTGGGCTCGACCTTCCAGGCGATGGAATCGCCGAGCGCCAGGGTCTCGATCTTCTCGTCGGGCTGCAGCTCGATCATGGTCGAGGCGCCATAGGAGGCGTCGATCGCCGTCACATTGTCCTTGTTGTAGACGACGT
>JAJYDD010000065.1 GCA_021777795.1 Pseudomonadota bacterium
CGGGCTTAGACGGCTTCCACAGCACGAAATCCATGGGGTCGCGCTTATAGGGGGCGACCTCGACGCGGGCGCCGGCGAGCATTTCGTCGAGCGAGCGCCGCGCCAGCGAGCCATAGCGCGGCGCGCGCGGCAGGGCGTCCATCGCGGCGGGCGAGAACAACACGTGATCCTCGGCCACGTAAGCCACGCCGCGCGCGACGAGGCGCTCGATGAGCGCGCGCATCTCGCCCATGTGGTCGGTCGCGCGCGGCTCGTGGGTCGGCGGCAGGCAGCCGAGCGCCGCGACGTCCTCATGGTACTGGGCGAGGGTCTGACTTGTGACGCGGGCGATGGCGTCGTTCAGCGGCAGGCCCGGAAAATCGCGGGCGGCGCGGGCGTTGATCTTGTCGTCGACGTCGGTGACGTTGCGGGCGTAGATCACGTGGTCCGCGCCATAGACCTCGCGCAGCAGCCGGAACAGCAAGTCGAACACGATGGCGGCGCGGCCGTTGCCGATATGGGCGTAATCATAGACGGTCGGCCCGCAGACGTAGAGGCGCACGTGGGCGGGGTCGATGGGCGCGAAAGGCGCCTTCGTCCGGGTCAGCGTATTGTAGAAGGTCAGTTGGACCATGTGTTCCCCAATCCCCAAGCATGAGGGCGCCCCGCCCCACGTCTTATAGAGATTGGATGAAGACGCGATGGGCCGGCCGCTCGATCAGCGGCGGATAATTCGACCCCGGCAAATGCGCGTCTGCGTCATGAGAGGCTTATGCGGGCGGGGCGAGCGCGTGTCAAGGGACAGGCGCCGAAGGTGGAATTTCAGGGAGTTGGGCGCCGATTCCTGTCCGCTCGCGCAGGCGGGGCGGCAGGCGCGAATTTGGTTGGTTGGATTTCCTGAAAGTTTGTCAAGCATTATATCATGTTTTTCAGAAAACGCAATTATTTTGTGGATGATCCTTCGGAGGTTGGGCCGCTTTGACATGCGCGGCGCCCATGTCATGAACCAAATCCGCAACGCGCCCGACGACCTGCGTCTTAAGATCACCCCCTGGCCGCCCGATCCTTCTGGTTCTGCGCGGTGATCGCGTCGCGGGCTTGCGCCCATTGCGCATCCCCCCATTGGCGCAATTCGTAGAAATTGCCGCCGGTGGCGAGCGCTTGCGCGCCGTCCATCGCGATCGTCTCGCCGGTGAGCCAGCGGCAGCCGCCGCTCATCAGGAAGGTCGCAAGGTTCTGGAGTTCCTCCAGCGTGCCGCAGCGGCCCATAGGGTTCGCCGCCGCCGTGCGCGCGCCCGGTGTTTCGCCGGGGTTCAGCCTCTTGCTCATGCCTTCGGTCGGGATTTCGCCGGGCGCGATGGCGTTGAGGCGGATGCCGTAGCGGCCCCATTCGGCGGCCAGCGACATCGTCATCGCCTGCACCGCCGATTTGCTCATCGCCGAGGGCACGACGAACGGGCCGCCGTTGCGCACCCAGGTCACGATGATGGAGACCACATTGCCCGGCAGGCCCGCCGCGATCCAGCGCTTGCCGACCGCCTGCGTCACGTAGAACGTGCCGTGCATGACGATATTGGCGATGGCGTCGAAGCCGCGCGGCGACAGATCCTGCGTGCGGGAGATGAAATTGCCGGCGGCGTTGTTGACGAGGCCGGTCAGCGGGCCATCGTCGAAGATGTCGTCGATCATCGCCTCGACGGCGGCGGCGTCGCGGATATCTACGCCATAGGCGGAAACCTTGCCGCCGTGGGCGTTCGTCAGTTCCGCCGCCGTCGCCTCGCAGACCCCCCGGCGCCGGCCGCAGATGACGATCTCAGCGCCTAGGCGCAAAAATCCCTCGGCCATCGCGCGGCCGAGCCCGGTGCCGCCGCCGGTAACGAGAATGCGCTCGCCCGCGAAAAGGCCGTCCTTGAACATCGTCGCCTCCCTGTCGCCGTCTTTTTCGCCCAGGGACCCGACGCGCGCAAGCGGCGGCCATTGCCGCGATTCCGCCTTGGGAGTACATTCGCCCCATGCCGAACCTCGCCAACCCCACCCTGTTCCTGGCCGTGGCGCGCCGTCTGCTGCCGTGGCTGTGGGCCCTGACCCTGCTGCTGTTCGCCGTGGGGCTGCCGATGAGCTTCAACGCCCCGCCCGATTACCAGCAGGGCGAGACGGTCAAGATCATGTATCTGCACGTGCCGGCCGCCTGGCTGGCGAGCTTCATCTATGGGGTGATGACGCTGGCGGCGCTGGGCACGCTGGTCTGGCGCCATCCGCTCGCCGACGCCGCGCAGAAGGCCGCAGCGCCCCTCGGCGCCGGCTTCACCTTCATCTGCCTCGTCACCGGCTCGCTGTGGGGCAAGCCGATGTGGGGGACCTATTGGGTGTGGGATGCGCGGCTGACCTCGGTTCTGGTGCTGTTCATCCTCTATCTCGGGCTCATCGCGCTGTGGCGCTCGATCGAGGAGCCGGGACGGGCGGCGCGGGCGGCGGCGATCCTGACGCTGGTCGGCGCGGTCGATCTGCCGATCATCAAGTTCTCCGTCGATTGGTGGAACACTTTGCACCAGCCGGCCTCGGTGTTCCGCATGGGCGGGCCAACCATCGCGCCCTCGCTCTTGTGGCCGCTGCTGGTGATGGCGATCGCCTTCACCATGCTGTTCCTGACCCTGCATGTGATGGCGATCCGCAACGAAATCCTGCGCCGGCGGCTGGCGCGGCTGACGATGATCGCCGCCGCAGAAGGCGACGCTTTGGCGATGTCGACGCCATGACCCATATTCCCCATCTCGGCTTCATCGTCGCGGCCTACGCCATCGCCGTCGTCGTCATCCTCGGGATGATCGGCGCCGTATGGTGGGATTACCGCGATCTCCTGGGCCGGCTCGCCCGGCTGGAGAGCGAGCGGGAGCGGCCGCGATGAGCCGGCGCGCGCTTTTCGCCGCGTTGCCGCTGGTCGCCTTCCTGGCGCTGGCGACGCTGCTTTATGTGCGGCTCGGGGCCGGCGATTCTTCGCAACTGCCGTCGGCGCTGATCGGCCACCCCGCGCCGGCGCTGCGGCTGGCCGCGCTCGACGGGCCGGCGTTCACCGATGCGGATCTGCGCAAGGCCAAGGTGACTGTCGTCAACGTGTTCGCCTCCTGGTGCGAGCCCTGCCATTTGGAGCAGCCGGCGCTAATGGCGCTGGCCGCCGACGCCGACGTGAAGGCGGGCAAGGTGACGATCCTCGGCATGGCGCAGAAGGATTCGCCTGAGAACATCCGCCGCTTCCTCGGCGCCGAGGGCGACCCCTACGGCCGCGTCGCGCTCGACCCCGACAATCGCGCAGGCATCGATTGGGGCGTCTATGGCGTGCCCGAGACCTATGTCGTCAAAGGCGACGGCACCATCGCCTACAAGTTCGTGGGACCGCTGACGCCGGAAACGCTGAAGACCGTGCTGCTGCCGCAAATCCGCAAGGCGGAGGGCTGAGACCCTGAGCCTCCGCTATCAAATCTCGCGGTGCGCGTCGTGGTGGCCCCCTTTGGGAAATCCTGCTTAGCGCCAACGTCTCCCGTAGCCGGTATGGTCGAGAGTCCAGCGGCACTCGTGCGAGAGCGCCTTGTGGTGCGAATGCAAGCAAGAACGCACGGCGCCGGCGCCGTGACTCAAATGACCGCAATATTGATTGATTTCCGCAGCGCAGGCGCGGGCGACGGGGCCATGTCCCGTTCCCTGAGCGGAGGCCGGCGTGGCGGCAAGCGTGGCGGCGATCGTCAGAGACGCAGCGGCGGCGATTGTCAGCGACACAAATGTCTCGTTCATGCTTAAACTCCCAAGACAGCGGCAAACTCTGCGCGGGCGCGCTTGCGATATTTTGCCTCTCCCTCTGTTTATTGAAAATGGCGACGATCGGTGTTGAGACGAATCAACACTTGCGGTTTCGTCTGCGGCAGGCGGCCGACGAAAATTCGGGTTTGCTCTCGGTCTTTCGGCCGGTTGCTTGAGGGCGACGCTCCAGCCACAATATTTACGTAGCGCCCTGTCGTTCTTCCCCAGCGCGGAGAGGGCAAAAATCACACATGCGGGAATGTCGTGTCCGCCAAAACCTGGCACGAATTCCGCGGCCTTGCGTGCAAATTGGGTCGGCCGCTTTTGGCCGATCCCGTTGGCGTCGCCCGTCGCGATTAGTCCGTCGATTTCAAATAGGGGCCGATCAGCGACAGATCCTCGGGGCTCAGACGCGCCGAAGCCGTCTGCTTCTGGTGCCAGTAGGGATAGAGCAGCACCGGCTGGCTCACCTTGTCGAGCCGCGCGCGGTCCTCGGCCGTCAGCTTGAGGTCGGCGGCGGCGAGATTGTCCTTGAGTTGCGCCTCGGTGCGGGCGCCGACGATGATCGTCGAGACCGCCGGCCGGCCGAGCAGCCAGGCCAGAGCGACCTGCGCCGCCGAGACGCCATGCGCCTCGGCCACGGCGACGAGTTCCTCCACGATGTCGAACAGCTTGCCCTCGTCGGCGATCGGCGGCTCCGGCCAGCCGGCGAGTTGGCGCGTGCCCTGCGGCGCCGCCACGTTGCGGCGATGCTTGCCGGAGAGCAGGCCGCCGGCCAGCGGGCTCCACACCATCACGCCGAGGCCCTGGTCGAGCGAAATCGGGATCAGCTCGTATTCGGCCTCGCGCGCTTGCAGGGTGTAATGGATCTGCTGCGAGACGAAGGGGATGCGGCCGTCGCGGCGGGCGATCTCCATCGCCTTCATCACATGCCAGCCCGAGAAGTTGGAGCAGCCGACATAACGCACCTTGCCGGCGCGCACGAGGCTGTCGAGGGCCTCCATCGTCTCCTCCAGCGGCGTCTGGCCGTCGCGCTCGTGCAGTTGATAGAGGTCGATGGTGTCGATGCGCAGGCGCCTGAGGCTCGCCTCGCAGGCGCGGATGAGATGATGGCGCGACAGGCCCTGGTCGTTCGGCCCCTCGCCCATCGGGAAGCGCGCCTTGGTGGCGATCAGCATCCCGTCCTTAAGCTTGCCGCCGGTGGCCTCGCCGATCAGTTCCTCGCAATGGCCGAAGGAATAGATGTCGGCGGTGTCGATGAGATTGACGCCGTGATCGGCGCTGAGATCAATGGCGCGCGAAACCTCGGCGACGCCGCCGGCGCCGACCTTGGCGAAATTGCCGCGCCCGCCGTAGGTCATCGTGCCGAGCGTCAGCGCCGAGACCTTGAGGCCGGAATTGCCCAAACGTCGGTATTCCATGAGCGCGCTCTTTCTCTATCCGGTTCTCTATCCGGGAAAGCGCTAACATGCCAGAGCGGCGCGCCGCCGACAAGCCGGGGCTTGCCGGCGGCGCGCCTGCGCGTTCACTTTTTCTGTGATTTGACCCAGCCGATATAGCCGCGCACGTCGCCGGCGGGCTCGCTATAGGCCGTCCCCAGCGCCGTTTCGATGCGCGCCTTGTAATCCTGCGCCCAAGCGGGGAGCGCGTAGTCGATGGCGGCCAGGAACTCCAGGGTCGCGGCGAGGCGGACGTCGGCGATGGAGGGCTGCGCGCCGCCGATGAAATGTTTGCCTGAGAGATAGAACTGATGCAGCACGTTGAGCGGCTGGGCGATGGCGTCGGCCGCCGCCTGCTGCGCGGCGGCCTTGGCTTCGGCGCTGGCGTCGCTGGCGCCGACTTCGCCGGGATATTGCGGGAAGCCCAAGGCCGGATAGGTGGCGCGCGCGACAAAGGGATAGAGCGTGCCCACGACATAGAACATCGCGCTATCGACCATCGCGCGATGCGCGGGATCGGTGGGATAAAATGACGTGAGGCCGTGTTTGTTGCAGAGATATTGCATGATCGCGCAACTCTCCCACAACACGCCCTTCGGCAGGTGGTCGGTCTCGACCATCGGCGTCAGATGCGACGGGTTCTTGGCGGCGAATTCTGGGGTGCGCGTCTTGCCGTAGGCGTCGTCCTCGGTGAAATCGAGCTTGGCGGCGCGCACGAACACGCGCACGCTCATGTTGTTGACGCTTGGCTTGATGACATGCAGCTTGATGGCGGACATTTGTTCCTCCTGTTTGGTTGGTCTCAGCCCCTGATATAGGGGTTCTTGGGCGAGCGGTCGGCCGACAGGCTCCGGGTTGAACGCTGAACCAGTTGCTCGATGGCGTCGGCCAGATGCGATTCCAGGATCGCCCGATCGCCGCGCGCGACGCGCAACAGATGCGCCTCGTGCAGCACGTCGCTGCGGGTGAAGCCGGCCGGCGCGTCGAACTTCCAGCATGAGAGTTCGATCAGCAGGCCCAGCGGATCCTGGAAATAGACGGCGTCGAAGATCTGCCGGTCTCTGAGCCCCGTGTTCTCGATGCCGCGCGCCTTGAGCCGCTTCAGCGCCTCGTTGAAATTGGCGCGGGAGACGTTGAAGGCGATGTGATGCACGCAACCGGGCTCGGT
This sequence comes from Pseudomonadota bacterium, assembly GCA_021777795.1. Classification (GTDB taxonomy): domain Bacteria; phylum Pseudomonadota; class Alphaproteobacteria; order Rhizobiales; family Beijerinckiaceae; genus Roseiarcus. Next base: position 6,379 of record JAJYDD010000065.1, read on the forward strand.
CGGCGTGCGGCGGTTGAGGGCTTTGCGCTCCTCATTCGAGAACACGGTGATGAGCCGGCCGTCGCCGGGATCGAAATAGATGTGGCTCTCGTTCGGGTTGTCGAGGTTCGGTTGCTCGAACACGAAGGGCATGCCGAGCACGCCCTCCCAGAAGTCGATCGAGGTCTGGCGGTCGGCGCCGACCAGCGTGACGTGATGCAGACCCTGCGTTTGCAATCTTTCCATCGCGGAATCTCCCTAATGTTTCGCCACGAGCTTCGATTTGTACTCGCTGCGCGGCAGGCTTTCGGCCGGCGCCAGCGTGATCTCGGCGGTGAAGACGAGTTTGTCGCGCAGCCGCTGGCGGATGCGCTCGGCGAGCCCTTCGCCCGAGGCGCCCTTGGCGAGTTCGACGGTGATCGGCAGCGGCGGGTCCTGCCGCACGCCGGCCTCGCGCGGCTGGATGAGCAGCACGCCGCTGACTTCGGCTGCGAATTCGTTGACGACCTCGCGCACGGCGGAGGGAAACACATTGACGCCGCGCACGATCAGCATGTCGTCGGTGCGGCCGATGCAGCGCACGCGCGGCGCGGTGCGGCCGCAGGCGCAAAGACCGATTCCAACGCGCACATGGTCGCGGGTGCGAAAGCGCAGCAAAGGCGCCGAGCGGTTGACGAGATGCGTCAGCACGAGTTCGCCGGTCGCGCCGTCGCTCAGCGGCACGGGGGCGCCGGTGGCGGGATCAATCAACTCGAAATGCACGAAGCCGCGCCCGGAAAAATGCATCCCGGCTTTGTGCTCGCATTCGCCCCACAGCGAGACATTGATGTCGCCGATGCCCATCGCCTCGGTGACGGCGGCGCCCCAGCCGGCCTCCAGTTGGGCGCGCATCGCCGGCTCGCCGCCGCCGGGTTCGCCCGCCACCAGCACGCGCTTGACGCTTGAGCCCGCAAGATCGAAGTCCCGCGCCCGCGCCCATTCGATGAGATGCAGCGCATAGGACGGCGTCATCACCGCCGCCGTCGGTTTCAGCAGATCGACCGCCGCCATCAGCCGCTCGGTGTTGCCGGTGCCGACGGGGATGTGACAGAGCCCGAGCCGGTCGAAGGCGCCGAGCGCGGCGCCGGCGACGAACGGCCCGGCGTTATAGGTGGAGACGATGCGCTCGCCGCGCACGATGCCCGAGGCCGCGTAAGAGCGCGAGGACACGCGCTGCCAGACGTCGAGATCGGCGCCGGTGAGCGGAATATAGCTCGGCGTCCCGGTGGTGCCGCTGGTGGAATAGATGCGCACGATCTCTTCGCGCGTCGCCGTGCAATGGGTTCCGATCGGCTCGGCGCGGCTGCGCGTCTGGCGCAACTCGTCCTTTTCAGTGAACGGCAGTTTGGCGATGTCGGCGAGGCCGCCGGCGGCGCGCGCGTCCGCAAATCCGGCCCCGGCGAGCTTCTCTTGATAGAACCGCGAGCGGGCGAAGAGATAGCCGATCTGGTCGCGATAGGCCGCGTCGTCGGCGCCTTCCTGCGCCTCCCAGGGCGCGCTCTCGATGTCAGGCTCCAGCACTTAGACCTCCCCGAAAGGCGCGGTGTGTTCGATCGCCGCCTCCGCCGTCCCGGCGAGCAGGAAGCCGATCGGCGTCTCGTCCTCCTCGGCCAGATGCGCGAGGATACTCGCGGTGCGGGCGAGGATTGGCACGCCGCGCACGACGGCGTCGGGCACGCCGGCGTCGGCGAGCACGGCGGCGATGGTCATCGAGACATTCATCGGCAGCGGCTTGCCCCAGGCCTCGGCGGCGGCCGTTTCCAGCGCCAGCGCCGCGCCCACCGCGCGGCCGGCGACGCCGCGCGCTTTCGCATGGGCGATCATCGCCTGCGCGCGAGGATCGACGGGCTTATGCAGGGGATGGCCGAAACCGGGGAGCGCCCGCTTGGCCTCGCGATATTCGCGCGCCAGACCGAGCGCCGCCTCAGCCAGCGCGGCGCCGGCGTCCTCGCGCCGCAGCGTCTCGCGCAAGAGATCGCCGCAAAGCCGCGCCGCGCCCAGAATCACCGTGCCGCAGCCGAGCACGCCGGCGGCCACCGCGCCCTGCAAGGCGGCGGGATCGGCGGCGTAGGTCATGCGCGCCGCCTGAACGGAGGGCGTCAATCCATGCTCGGCGATGGCGATGAGGCTCATGTCGAGGCATTCGCGCTGCGCCTCGGTCGGCTCGCGACCGGTGACGAGGAAGAAGAAATAATCGGTGAAGCTCAGTCGCCCCATCAGATCGCCGGCGAGGCTGCGGCCCCTGACGCTGACCCCATCGGCCCGCGCCGCCGAAATCGCGGTCGCCGCGGCGCCGCGCTTGCCGATCATCATGGCGTTGCCTTCCCTCAAGATTGTCGGACAATATCACGCGCCCGCCCGCCGTCAAGTTTCATCGCGGCGGCGCGGCCAAGTTTCGTCGCGGCGGCGCGGGCAAGTTTCGTCGCGGCGGCAAGGCCATGCTACGAGACGCCCTTGACCGAAATGTGAGGACCAATGCTGATGGCGGCCGAGCCAGCCGAGCCCGCCCACGGCGAGACCGTCGGCCATATCGTCGCCAGGCTGCGCGACGACATTCTCGCGCGCCGAATCGCGCCCGGCGAGCGGCTGGTGGAATCGGAGCTAACGAGCCGCTTTTCGGTCAGCCGGGGCTCGATCCGCGAGGCGCTGCGGCTGCTGGCGGCGGAGGGGTTCCTCGAACACTTGCCCAACCGGGGCGCGATCGTGCGCCGCCTGACGGTGCAGGAAATCGGCGAACTGTTCCAGATTCGCGCCGAGTTGGAGGCGCTCGCCGCGCGGCTGGCGGCGGAAGCGGCGGCTGATCCGCAACAGCGCGCCGGCTTCGAGGCGGCCATCGCCCCGATCTTCGACGAGCGGCCGCGCGAGCCCTGCGCCTATCTCGCCGAGAACGCCGCCTTCCACGCCGCTGTCATGACGCTCGCCGGCAACCGGCAATTGCGCGATCTCGCGCTGCGCCTGCATCTGCCGCTCATCATGGCGCAGGCGGCGGAGGCCCTGACGCCGCAGGCGCTCGCCGCTTCGGTGCGCGAACATCGCGTCATCGCCGCCGCCATTCTCGATTCCGACCCGATCGCCGCCGACGCTGCGGTGCGCGCCCATCTCGCCCGCGCCGCCGCCATCGCCCTCGCATCGACGCGGGCGGGGTCGGGAAAATGAAGCCGGGGCGCCGGGGCATCCCCTCCTGGCACTCCCTTGTAACGAGTGCCAAGCATAGCCATATCATGTGAGCGCCAAAAAGCGGCCGACAGCCGGGGCTTCCTGTCCCGAGCGCGCCTTGCCTTGCGGCCGGAAACGGACCCCATGAAATTTCGTCCCCTACACGACCGCGTCGTCATCAGGCGCATTGAGGAAGAGGGAAAGACCAAAGGGGGGATCATCATTCCCGACAACGCCAAAGAGAAGCCGCAAGAGGGCGAAGTCATCGCCGTCGGCCCGGGCGCGCGCGACGAAAAGGGGCAGATCGTTCCCGTCGAGGTCAAAATAGGCGACCGAGTGCTGTTCGGGAAGTGGACGGGTTCGGAGGTCAGGATCGACGCCGAGGATCTGCTCATCATGAAGGCCTCCGACATCATGGGCGTGATCGAGCGCGAAGCGGTCGCCAAAAAGGCCGCCTGAAACAAGCTCACGCTTGCCCTCTTTATTTGGAAACCAAATCATGTCCGCTAAAGACGTTCGCTTCTCCGTCGACGCGCGCGCGCATATGCTGCGCGGCGTCGAAATCCTCAACAACGCGGTCAAGGCGACGCTCGGCCCCAAGGGCCGCAACGTTCTGATCGACAAATCCTACGGCGCGCCGCGCATCACCAAGGACGGCGTCACCGTCGCCAAGGAGATCGAGCTTGCCGACAAGTTCGAGAACATGGGCGCGCAACTCGTTCGCGAGGTCGCCTCCAAGACCAATGATCTGGCCGGCGACGGCACGACGACGGCGACGGTTCTGGCCGCCTCGATCATGCGCGAGGGCCTGAAGCTCGTCGCCGCCGGGCTCAACCCGATGGACCTCAAGCGCGGCGTCGACATCGCCGTCGCGGCGGTCGTCAAGGACATCGAGGCGCGCGCCAAGAAGGTGCAGACCTCCGAGGAGATCGCCCAGGTCGGCACGATCGCGTCGAATGGCGACAAGGCGATCGGCGAGCTTATCGCCCAGGCGATGAAGAAGGTCGGCAACGAGGGCGTCATCACCGTCGAGGAGGCCAAGACCGCCGAGACCGAGCTCGACGTCGTCGAGGGCATGCAGTTCGATCGCGGCTATCTCTCGCCCTATTTCATCACCAATGCGGAAAAGATGATCGTCGAACTGGAGGAGCCCTACATCCTCGTCCACGAGAAGAAGCTGTCGTCGCTCCAGGGCATGTTGCCGATTCTCGAAGCCGTGGTGCAGACCGGCAAGCCGCTGCTCATCATCGCCGAGGACATCGACGGCGAGGCCTTGGCGACTCTGGTGGTCAACAAGCTGCGTGGCGGTCTGAAGGTCGCCGCCGTAAAGGCGCCGGGCTTCGGCGATCGGCGCAAGGCGATGCTTGAAGACATCGCCATTCTCAGCGCCGGCACGGCGGTTTCCGAAGATCTCGGCATCAAGCTGGAGAACGTCACGCTCGAAATGCTCGGCCGCGCCAAACGGGTGCGCATCGAAAAAGAAACCACCACCATCATCGACGGCGCCGGCAAGAAGGAAGACATTCAGGCCCGCGTCGCGCAGCTCAAGGCGCAGATCGAGGAGACCACTTCGGACTACGACAAGGAAAAGCTGCAAGAGCGCCTGGCCAAACTGGCGGGCGGCGTGGCGATCCTGCGCGTCGGCGGCTCCACCGAGGTGGAAGTGAAGGAAAGGAAGGATCGCGTCGACGACGCGATGAACGCGACGCGGGCGGCCGTGCAGGAAGGCATCGTGCCCGGCGGCGGCGTGGCGCTGCTGCGCGCGAAGGCCGCGCTCAGCAAGCTGACGGACGAGAATCCGGACGTGCAGTCCGGCATTAACATCGTTCTCAAGGCGCTGGAGGCCCCCATCCGGCAGATCGTCGAGAACGCGGGCCTCGAAGGCTCGATCGTCGTCGGCGAGATCCTCGCGAACAAATCCCAGACCTATGGATTTGACGCCCAGAGCGAAAAATATGTCGATATGCTGAGCGCCGGCATTCTCGACCCGGCGAAAGTCGTGCGGATCGCGCTTCAGGACGCCGCCTCCGTCGCCGGCCTGATGATCATGACCGAAGCGATGGTCACCGACAAGCCGCGCAACGACGCCCCGCCCATGCCCGGCGGCGGCGGCATGGGTGGAATGGATTACTGAGCGGCAAAACCCGCCAGAAAGAAAAAAAAGCGGCGCGCCGTCGGCGCGTCGCCTGAGAGCCACGCCCTCGTAGGCTATGAGCGGACATGCGTGGGAAGACCAACGCATGTCTGCTATAGGTCTTTATCGACGACGAAAGCCTGATCCGGCGTCGCGACCTCAACGCAGGCTCCGGCATTGATCGCGCTGACGCACCGACCCGAACCGCCTTTCGCGAACATCAGATGTCTGTCTGGGTTCGCGCGCGAGCGCGACCTCGGATTGCTTTCGAGCCAACTGGACATCTGCCGGCGGCCGAAATGTTGCGAAAAACGGCGCAACATATTCAAGATATTGAAATCATTGGCTGGGGCGCCTGGATTCGAACCAGGGGATGGCGGAATCAAAATCCGCTGCCTTACCGCTTGGCTACGCCCCAAAACCCATAAGCTCGCGTCGCCTCCGAAGCTTGCGTCGCTTCCAAGCGGGCGGACCATAGTTGGCGACCCGCCCCGCCGCAAGCTTTTACGCCGCGCCGGTTACGCCAGATCCGCCGCCGGCGTCCAGCACCGGCCGGTTTCCGCCAGGCGGCGGCGCACGGCCTCGACCAGAATATCGTCCTCTTCCGTCAGCGCCCTGATTCGCTCCCGCTCGTCCGCCCCGAGATCGTCGAAGCCGATATAGCGGTGGGAGACGTTGGCCGGCCGGCCGGCCTCCAGCCCCAGCCGCTCGCTCAGCCATTGCGGATAGCGCGGCAAATCGGTCAATTCCAGCCCCGCGCTGGCCCCCAGTTCGAGCGCCGATTGCGCCGTCCCGGCGCCCAGGAAGTCGCAGATCAGGTTGCGCGGCAACAGCGCGTCCTTGAACAAAATCTCATGCGCGAGATCGCGAACGTCGCCGGCGGCGAGGCTGGCGGAGACTTTCTCCCGGTCGAGAACCCGCAGCCAGCCCTGGGTGTCGACCGCCTTGAATTCGGGATCGTCGCGGAAGCGCGTCAGCATGTAATTGACTTGCGAAAGCACCGTCTCGGCGGGTTCGCGCACCACGGTGAAGGGCTGATCGCCGAACCTAACGAGGCGCTGCGTCATGTACCATTTGAGCCGCAAATGCCCGTAGGCGACGATGGAATCGGCGCCGTCGAGCCGAAGCGCCAGCTTGCGCAGCGCCTCGAACAAAGCCTCCTTGCTGGTCCAGGCCTTGTCCATCAGCCGGAAGGTGACGGCCGGCCAGGCCGCGTCGAGCTTCTGCGAGAGATGGGTGCCGGCGCATTTGGGGATGTGGATGAAGATCTTTCGCGGCTTCTCGGGATAGGCGCGCAGGATCGCCCGCAGGATTCCGCTCTGGAATTCGTCGCTGGAGAGGGCGTTGCGATAATGTTGGGCGGGATCGAACGCCTCGCCCTTGAGGGCGCGGTCGCCTTCCGGCAGTCGCCCAAGCACGGAATAATAGATCTGGCGCGGCGTGACCTCGGCGAGATCCCACTGCCCGATGAGGCCCGCGAGCCCCGCGCCGGCATCGTAGCGGCGAAACCGCTCGAACAATTCCTGCGGCCAGCGCGGCGC